>JAISZP010000375.1 GCA_031269135.1 Deltaproteobacteria bacterium
AATTGCCGGGCGCGAACGGTCACCGTTGATAAAATAATCTTAAACGTGTATCATTCCCAAAATGCCAGTTTATCGCTTGTTGTTTCATAAGCGATGGTGATTTTAGGAGGCGGTTTACCCTAACGTGCTGATACTTACTAGAAAAATCGGCGAAGCGGTGACTATCGGCGATAATATTAAGATTCACGTTGTCGACGTCAAAGGTCGGCAGGTGCGTTTAGGAATCACCGCGCCGGCCCAATGGTCGGTCCACCGTGAGGAGGTCTTTCTGCGCATCCAGCAGCAAAATCTTCAGTCCATTATAACGGAAACTATTGATTTGGAAAAGGCAGCCAGCTTATGGAAGGGCCGAGAGGACAGCTCCAAATGACCGGTGATGCGAGTCGCCCACAAAGTTCCGGGGAGCAACAAATTATTAGGATCGAAACCAATAGATTCGGGTTGATGGAATTTTCCCAGGATTCCGTCATCACAGTCTTAGGTGGTATAATAGGATTTCCTTCGCTTATTAAATACGTCTTAATCATAAAATCCAATTACGCCCCCTTTTACTGGCTCCAAAGTCTGGAAGATCCCTCTATGGCGCTAGTGTTGGTGAACCCTGTGCTGTTTAAGACCGACTATAATCCCACGCTCCCGGAAGGGCTAAATGAGGAATTAAAGGCCAAAGAAGGAGACATCCAACTTTTGGCCATCGTGACCATCCCAGCCGGCAGACCCCAGGACATGACCGCCAACTTGCTTGGTCCCTTAGCCCTAAACCCCAACAGCCGCTTAGCCAGACAACTCGTTTTAGACGACCGGCTCTACACCCACCGGCAGCCAATCATTTCAGCCGGCGACAAATAACGACCTCCATATGGAGCGCCCCCTTTAAAGACATATTTAAGCGCCGCTCCGAAAGCCCGAGAGCGATAAGACTGACGAACCAACACCGACGAACAAAAACTGACTAACCAAGACAAACTAACCAAGACAAACTAACCAAGACTGACTAACCGAGACCGACAAACCAAGGCAAGACGGACAAAGACTGCCGAACCAAGACAAACTAACAAAGACCAGCAAACCGCAGCGCGCGTTCCATGGCGAATCGGCTCCCTTGGCAGCCGAATCGACCGCCGAAAAGATGCTGCGAACCCTTTCGAGCGACGCCAAAAAAATCCCTGACTCAAGTCATGGCGAGGATGTCGAAAATGAGTCCTCTAATAACTCAATTCAAGAACCATCTGAGAAACATCAAAGCCCGCTCGGAGCACACCTGTCGGGCCTATGCCGGAGATGTAATCAAATGGGAACAGTTTTTGGAAAGTCAAAAGTGCGATCTTCTGTCGGCTAAAAGGACTCATGTCCGCTCTTTCATCTTTTCTCTAAGAGCCACCAGAGGCAACAGTTCCATCGCCAGGACCCTTTCGGCGGTAAAAATTTTTTACCGTTTTTTGATCGATTCCAAGTTATTGGAACAAAACCCGACGCATTTAGTCGCCGGACCAAAACTGCCTGTAATCGAGCCTCACTTTTTAACCGAGTTGGAGGCCCATATACTGCTGGACGGCAAAGACCCGGAGGTTTTTAGCGGCCAAAATCCGCCGGAAAAAGAAAAATTCGGCGCCCCAACGTCTTGCGCCGAAAACACCGACATAAACGACGCCGACGCAAATGACGCCGACCCGAACGTCGCCGACCTAGACATCACCAACATAGATATCGCAAACAAAGACATCGCCGACCCAATAATCGCCGACCCAATAATCGCCGAAAAAGGCGCTGAAGACGCGAACCCAATCAGCGTTCCCAAAAAAACGAATCCAGCCGTTGAAGCCAGAAATCAGGCCGTCTTGGAGTTGGCTTACAGTGCCGGACTGCGGGTAAGCGAATTGGTTTTTCTCGATCTCGACGACATCGACTTAACCCGAGGCCAGGTTTTAGTCCGAATGGGCAAAGGCGGAAAAGATCGGTTGGTCCCCATGGGAAAACCGGCTTCCGAGGCTCTGGATCGCTACCTTAAAAAGCGTTCTTTACTGTTGGCTGATTGTTCGGAGCAGAGTCCGACCCCTTACGTCGCGGCGCTCTTTTTAGGCGCTCGCGGCGGACGGCTCAACGACAGAGAAATTAGAAGGTTCTTGAAGCAAAAGCTTAGAAGTCACGGCTTAGACGAACAATTCAGCCCCCACAGCCTCCGTCACAGCTTCGCCACCCACCTTCTTTCGGCTGGGGCCGATCTCAGATCGATACAAAAGATGCTGGGACATGAATCGTTATCCACCACACAGCGCTATACCCACTTGGACTTGGAGACGCTTCGCAAAGCTTACCAATCTCACCCCAGAGCCAGGTGGACCGAAAACTCGGAAAATCCGCCGGAAGATGAAAAACAATGACCATATTTGAAGGGACAACCATTTTAATCGTCCGTCATAACGGGCAAGTAGCCGTCTGCGGCGACGGACAAGTTTCGCTGGGGCCGACCGTGATCAAGGGCACAGCCCGTAAAATCAGGCGCATCGGTCAAGACCAAAAAGTCATATGCGGATTCAGCGGCGCCACCGCCGACGCTCTGGCCATAATGGAGCGCTTTGAAGAGCAGCTGGCCAAGTATGGACAATTGGTCCGCGCGGCGGTAGAGTTGGCTAAGCAGTGGCGCACCGACAGAAACCTCAGGCGCCTGGAAGCGAACCTGCTGACCTGCGACGCCAAGAGCACGCTTTTGATCTCCGGAGCGGGCGACGTCTTGGAGCCCGACGACAACGTCTTGGCCACCGGCAGCGGCGGCTATTACGCCCTGGCGGCGGCCAGAGCCCTATGTCGGCACGCCCCGAATCTTTCCGCGCCCGCCATCGCCCAGGAATCCTTGAAGATCGCCTCGGAGATATGCGTCTACACCAATTCCAATTTTCTTTTAGAGGTTCTGCAATCCCAGGAAGAAACAAAATAGACGCGAACAGCCGAACGTCACTTTTCCACACATATAAGGAGACTGCTTTTTAAGCGACACAACATGACCACCGCAAATTCGAAAAACCCGACGACTCCATCAACCTCGACCTCCTCGGAGAGGGAGTACGTTTTATCTTTGACTCCAAAAGCCATCGTGGCGGAGTTGGATCGATACATCATCGGCCAAGGACAAGCCAAAAGATCGGTGGCCATCGCCTTGCGCAACCGCTGGCGTCGTCTTCAGGCCCCAGCGGACATGGTCGATGAGATCACGCCTAAAAACATCCTGATGATCGGACCCACCGGCGTGGGCAAGACCGAGATAGCCAGAAGACTCGCCAAGCTGACGAACTCTCCCTTCATAAAGGTGGAAGCTTCGAAATTCACCGAAATCGGCTACGTGGGCCGAGATGTGGAGTCCATCATACGGGATCTTATGGATCTGTCGGTCGACATGGTCAAGACGGAGGAACGCGAAAGAGTGGCGGCCAAAGCCGCCGAAATCGCCGAAGAGAGGGTGCTGGATTTGTTGCTGCCCACCCCCAAAGGCAGCGAACACAAAAACAGTTCCGACGGCGCCGCCGACGGAAAATGGGCCCCCACCAAAAGCACCCGAAACAAGCTCCGCAACATGCTCAGAAACGGCCAACTCAAAGACCATTTGATAACTCTCGAAACCGAGGAATCCAGATCGCCCAACGCGCCAAGATTATTCGCCTCCATCGGCTTTGAGGAAATGGACAAAAATCTCTCTGAAGCGATGAGCAGCCTGCTTCCGAAAAAAACCACCGTCAGAAAAATGGACCCCTATTCGGCCATGAAAATCATCGAGGCCGAGGAAGCCAACAAACTGGTCGACAACGACAGCGTAATCACCGAAGCCAAAAAAAGAGTGGAACAGCGGGGTCTGGTCTTTATCGACGAGATAGACAAAGTCACCCAAAACGACCATGAATCCAGAAGCGGACCGGACATCAGCCGCGAAGGCGTCCAAAGAGATCTGCTTCCCATCGTCGAGGGGACCACCGTCCCCACCAGACACGGAACCATCAAGACCGACCATATTCTCTTCATCGCCGCCGGGGCTTTTCACATGTCCAAGCCGAGCGATCTGATGCCGGAATTTCAAGGCCGTTTTCCGATTAGAGTGGAACTCAACAGTCTTTCCAAGCAAGATTTCGTCCGCATCCTGACAGAACCCACCAACGCCTTGATCAAGCAGTACGAGACTCTGTTGGCGGCTGAAGAAATAGAACTGGAATTCACCTTTCAGTCCATCGAGGAACTGGCCGAAATGGCCTGGGAAGTCAACGACAAACACGAAAACATCGGCGCCAGGAGACTGGCCACAATCATGGAAAAGCTTTTGGAGGAGATCTCCTTCGACGCCCCAGACATCTCCCCGGCTAAGGTGACCATAACCCCGGAAATGGTTAAGGAAAAACTCTCAGACGTCGTCAAAAGTCAGGATCTGTCCAAATTCATACTGTAGTCGCTTCGACGCCGCAGCTAGGTTTTAGGAACAAAGGTTTCTTTGAAACTCTAGATTTTTCATCAAGCTATGATTATTCATCCAACTATAGATTTTTCATCAAGCTATAGATTTTATATATTTTTCAGAACAATGGGTTTTTTATGGAACAATCCCGGGCCGCCTACCTTGTAGAAGCTCTCCCTTACATCAGAAATTACCAAGGGGCGACTCTGGTGATTAAATATGGCGGCCACGCCATGGTCGATGAGTCCCTTAGGGACAGTTTCGCCCAAGATGTGGCTCTGCTGCGCTTTGTCGGCTTTAACCCCGTGGTCGTCCACGGAGGCGGCCCTCAAATCGATGAGCTTTTAAAGCGCCTGAAGATAGAATACCGCTTCGTCGAAGGACAACGCTTCACCGACCCGGCCACCATGGACGTGGTGGAAATGGTGCTGTGCGGGCGGGTGGGAAAAGATATCGTCAACCGCATCACCAGAGCGGGCGGCGAGGCTATAGGACTATCGGGAAAAGACGCGGGATTGATTAAAGCGGTGAGAAAGCGCTTGCCCAGCAGAAACGCCGACCTTGCCGCGACTCCGGAAACCATCGATATCGGGCAAGTGGGAGAGCCAAGTTCGATAAACATCTCAGTATTGACTCACATGACCTCCGGCGGATTCATTCCGGTCATAGCCCCGATCGGAGTGGATGATTTGGGCGTCACCTACAACATCAACGCCGATACTGTGGCGGCGGCGGTGGCGGTGGCCATGAAAGCGGCCAGATTAATACTTTTGACCGATGTCCCGGGAGTTCTGGATAAAGAAAATAACGTCATCGAGCGTTTGACTGACGCTCAGGTGCCAGAGCTGAAAAAATCCGGCGTCATATCAGGCGGGATGCTCCCGAAGCTCGACTGCTGCGTCTCAGCCATCCGCGGCGGATGCAAGAGCACCTCGATAATAGACGGGCGGGTACCGCACTCCCTGCTGTTGGAACTCTTCACCGACAAAGGCTGCGGGACTGAAATAGCCGCCGCGATTCCGCCGGTCAAACCGTAGGTGTTGCAACTGCTCACCATAACGACTATAACTAGACGAGAACCATACCATTTTAGACCAGACCAGATTAGATTCGATCGGCGCTGAAACATGCAGGCTCAAGCCTCTGGCGGCTTAATTTCGACCGGTTCCTTTTCTTTTTTGAAAACGGCGACAAATCATGCTCGATTTTTGATAAAATGGTTCTTTGAACTATCGACTTTAACGTAAAAAACATAAGTTGTCGCCAAGATCCTGAAATTTAAAATAGCTCAATACAGATGTAAAATGTATTAAACATACAATAAAAACAACTTTATTGTTTGTAACCCCGTATATCATACAGCTAAAGAAATGATAAACGGGGTTTAGCAGTTTTAATAATAATTTTAAGTGTCCAGCTATACTATTTTTACCTATACATTTCATGTATCTATTTAAAAATTTCTTTAAGTTAATTATGCGTCTTATCTCTTGGAAAGGTAATTAACGATAATGGCTTTAACGACAAAACAAATCATAGAATTAGGCGAAAAACACCTACTCAACAACGTCAATCGGCAACCTTTGGCCCTGGTCAGAGGCGAAGGCCTTTCGGTCTGGGACGCCGAAGGGAAACTTTATCTCGATTTCATCGCCGGCATCGCCACCTGCGCCTTTGGTCACTGTCCGCCATTCGCCTCTAAAGTCTTGACCGAGCAGTCTCAAAAACTCTGGCATGTTTCGAATCTTTTTTGGAACGAACCGATAGTCGAGCTGGCGGCCATCTTGACTAAGGCGAGCGGACTCGATCGGGCCTTCTTTTCCAACAGCGGAGCGGAAGCCAATGAGACGGCCATCAAGATGGCTAGAAAGCACTCCTTCGATCGCTTTGGACCCGACCGTCATAAAATCATCACCGCCCTCAATTCTTTCCATGGCCGCACCATGGGCGCAATATCCGCCACCGGTCAGGAAAAACTCCACCACGGCTTTGCGCCTATGCTGCCAGGCTTCGTCTTCGTCCCCTTCGGAGATGTCGCCGCCTTAAAGAGCGCCATCGACGAAAAGACCTGCGCGGTGATGCTCGAGCCTGTTCAAGGCGAAGGAGGGGTGCTGACGCCGCCGCCGGGCTATTTCGCCCAAGTGCAAGAGCTTTGCCGCGAAAAAGAGGCCTTGTTGATCTTCGACGAGATCCAAACAGGACTTGGTCGAACCGGCAAGGATTTCGCCTTTAGGCACTTCGACGTAAAGCCGGATATTTTGACTCTTGGAAAGGCGCTGGGATGCGGTTATCCGGTCGGGGCGACTCTGGCGACCGAAAGCGCGGCTAAAGCTTTGACCCCCGGAAGTCACTCCACCACCCTAGGCGGGGCGCCGCTGGCTATGGCCCTCGGCATAGAACTTGCCAAGAAAATTTTGGACCCCTCTTTCCTTGAAAACGTCCAGTCCGTCAGCCGCTTTTTCATAGGCCGCCTCAGCGACATCCAGAGCGAAAGACCAAAACTCGTCGCTCAAGTCCGAGGTCTTGGACTGATGCTGGCCTTGGTTCTCAATTCTCCGGCAGGCCCCGTCAGCGACGCTCTTAGAGCCAAAGGGTTCCTGGTCAACGCCACCGCCTCCACAGTGCTGAGATTCGTGCCTCCCCTAATCGTCAATGAAAATGAAATAAATTTACTCTGCCGAGCGATAATCGAAGCCCTCGACGAAGTCTACCCAGACGGAAAGTGAAGACGACAATGCCGAAACACTACATCACCTTTAGGGACCTTTCAGCTGACGAATACAGCTTCATCTTCGAACGGACCAAAAAACTCAAAAGCGAAAGAGCGCGAAATCAATATAATCGCCCGCATTTGGCCGGGCGAGCGATAGGCATGTTTTTCAACAAACATTCCACCAGAACCAGGGTCAGTTTCGAGTGCGCCATCAACGAACTGGGCGGTCACGCCATAGTCATGAACATTCAAGACAGCCAGTTTTCGCGGGGAGAACCGCTGAGTCACTCCGGCAGAGTTCTTTCGCGCTATCTGTCGGGCTTGGTCATCCGCACTTACGAAGAGAGTCAGCTCGTCACTCTCGCCCGCCACTCGACCATTCCCATCATAAACGCCCTTACCAACGAGCATCACCCCTGCCAGGTGCTGGCCGACATTTTTACTTTGTTGGAAAACATCAACAGCGAGCCTCTGGCCAAGCAGCTGGTGGCCTGGATCGGCGACGGCAACAACATGGCCAACACCTGGCTTGAGGCTGCCGCCGTACTGGGCTTTAAACTCCATCTAGCCTGCCCGGAAGGCTATGACCCTGATCAGGCGATTCTCGCCAGGGCCATAAACGATAACCCCAACATCAAGCTCTTTCGCTCTCCGATGGAAGCCGCGGCCGGCGCCAGGGCCGTCAACACCGACGTCTTCGCTTCCATGGGCCACGAAGCTCAAGCTCAAAAGCGTCTGGAGGACTTCAAAAACTTCCAGGTCACCTCCGAGCTGATGGCTAAAGCCGCCCCCGGAGCGATCTTCATGCACTGCCTTCCCGCTCATCCTGGCGAGGAAGTGACCGAAGAGGTCCTGGAGAGTCCTAACTCGGTGATCTTCGATGAAGCCGAAAACAGACTGCACGCTCAAAAGGCCCTTTTGGAATACTTGATTCCTTCGCTCTGATTTTCTCGGCGCTCTTATTTTCTCGGCCATTGGACATTCGATTGAATTCGACGCCTGACTTTAATTCGATATTCGACTTTAATTTCGACATTCGATTTTTGTTCGATAGTTTAGTTTTCGGCGCCCTCGACTATAAGGCTAAAGCGAAAACTGACCATTTTCATAAGCGCTCTAAACATCAACCCTAACCTAAAGCTGAGCCATAGCCTGAAGCTTTTCGCTTTCCGATGGAAGCTGCGGCCCCGAGCCAGGGCCGTCGCACCGGCGTTTTCGCATCCGAGCCTACAAGCGAAAACTCGAACGCCTTCGGATGATTCGAAAACTTTCAGGTCATCTTCCAAACTAACGGCCAAGGCCGCGCCCGCGAAAGCCTCGCGCCCCGCCTCGCCGCTGCCCGGTCGAAAAGGACCAACAGCCTGAGCGTCTTGATTCGGCGGTCTTTTGGAAGCCGAAAACGAATCGTACGCTCAAAGCACCTTTTAAAATGCTTGACACCTTTGATCTGATGCGTCTTTACGACTGTCAGACCCTAACCCTTCAACCAGGGAGGGGGCTATTTTGATCATCAAATCAGATTTTCTCATCATCGGCACGGGAGTCGCCGGACTGAGTTTCGCCCTAAAAGCCAGCCAAATGGGGACAGTTTCAATCCTGGCCAAGCGCAAAGCGTGCGACACCAACACAAACCTGGCCCAGGGCGGCATCGCGGCTGTCATGGGCGAAGACGACCTTCTCGAGTACCACATACGAGACACCTTAGACAGCGGCGCGGGCTTGTGCCACCTTGACGCCGTAAAAACCGTCGTCGAATCCGGACCCCGCATGATAGAGCAGCTCAAGCTCTTGGGCGTTCCTTTCACCTCCCAGGTCGACCATCCCGATCTCCCGGAGCTTGGCCGTGAAGGCGGACACAGCCACCGCCGCATAATCCACGCCAAAGACATGACCGGTCAGGCCGTCCAAAAAGTTTTAGGCGAAAAGGCCTTTGAAGATCCCAACATCAAGATCTTCGAAAAGCACCAGGCGCTGGATCTGATCGTAACCGACGCAGGCGCCCGCCGGGCGGTCGGCGCCTGGGCGTTGGACACCGCCACCGGAGAGCTTTTAGCTTTTATGGCTAAAATCGTGGTCTTGGCCTCGGGCGGCTCCGGAAAGGTGTACCTCTACACCACAAACCCCGACGGCGCGACGGGCGACGGGCTGGCTATCGCCTGGAGGGCCGGAGCTCAGATCTCGAATATGGAATTCGTCCAGTTTCACCCCACCTGCCTTTTCCATCCTCAGGTGCGGAACTTTTTGATCTCGGAAGCTGTTCGCGGGGAAGGCGGACGCTTGATCGACCAAGACGGCGAAAGCATCATGAAAAATCATCCCCAAGGCGATCTGGCCTGCCGGGATGTGGTGGCTTTGGCCATCGACACCGTCATGAAGAAAAGCGGCGTGGACAACGTCTTTTTGGACATCACTCACAAACCAAGCGACTTCATCAAAGACCGCTTCCCTAAAATCTACAACACGTGTTTGTCTTTAGGCATCGACATAACCCGTCAACCAATCCCGGTTGTCCCGGCGGCTCACTACCAGTGCGGCGGGATACTGGTGGACATCAACGGTCGAACCACCTTAAACGGGCTGTACGCCATCGGAGAAGTCGCGGCCACGGGCCTGCACGGCGCCAACAGACTAGCCTCCAACAGCCTCTTGGAAGCCTTGGTGATGGCCGACAGGGCCTCAATCTCAGCCGGCTTGGAAACCAAAGGCCTAAAAGATTTGGGCGAAAACGTCAGCCTCAGCCCCTGGGCCAACGGTCGTTTAGGCACGGCCCCGTCGGAAGCGGTGTTGATAACCCACAGCTGGGATGAAATCAGACGCTTCATGTGGAATTACGTGGGTCTTGTGCGCTCGGATCAAAGGTTGCTTATGGCCGCCAAGCGTTTGGAACTGGTCAAAAACGAGATCGACGACTTTTTCCGCAACTTTGAGGTCGACGCCGACCTCATCGAGGTCAGAAACATCGCCGTGGTCGCCGATCTGATCATACAGTGCGCGACTCTGAGAAAAGAGAGCCGAGGTCTTCACTACAGCCTTACTTGGCCGAACAGGGACGATAAAAATTTCCTTAGAGACACCGTCCTTTCCAACCCCGCTCCCATCATCCTGCCTGAGAGGTTGAGCGCCCGGTAATATATGTCCAACAGCCAAGACGTCGACAACGCGAATAAGGAGGAACAACGCACTGGCAAGACGCCGGGCGAAACTTTCATCGGCCGACGCGGCGGCGCACAAGACGGCGGTGCGCAAGCTGACGATGCAAAAGACGGCGCTGCGAAAGCTCCTGACGCTCCTAAAGAAGCGAAAAAAACCAAAGAGTCTCAGCCCGGAAAAGCCAAAGAGTCCAGAGGGTCCAAAGATTCCAGAGATTCCAGAGATTCCAACGAATCTAAATCCAAACAGTCCAAGGAGCCTAAAAAACCCCTGACTCGGAGGTTGAAAATCATTCTGGGCGCCGTCATCGCCTTGACGGTAGGGATGTCTTTGGTTTTTTTTCTTATAATCCGCCCGGCAGGTCAAAAAAAAGCTCTCCAAATCTATGACGCCGCCTTGGACATCTTGCCGAAATTCGTGACCGGCGTCGAAACCGCTCAGTCCATGCCGGACTTGGTATGGCTGGGCGATCTGCAAACTCAGGGGAAACGACCGACATTGCTTTCCCAAGGCGCGGAAATGTTTTTCGCCGGTCATTTCGACCAAGCTCTGGCCGGCTTTCAGAAGGCCGGCGAGGGGCTTGAGCCCGACCCCAGGCTTTTGTCGCTGCAGGCTTCCACTCACCTTAGACTGCTTAACTATGGTCAAGCCAAATCCCTCTACACTCAAGCCCTCTCTCTGGAACCCGTCGAAAGCGGCGAAAAAGACCTTTTAGAGGCCTCCAATAGACTGGGCTTATCTCTATGCCTATTTCACGAACCAAATCCCCAGTCGGCTCTTGAAGAAGCCAGCAAGGCTCACGACATCTACCTTAAAGTCTTAGGCGCGACCGATCCTCTAAGGTTATCGGCCTTAAACGCCATGACCGCCGCTTTAATGGCCCTCGGCAGAAGCGCTTTAGCCGGAGATTTGCTGATGGAAGCGGTGAATGAAGCTTTAGAAGCGGGAGTAAAGAAAGACCACCCCGTCATACGCGACAGCTTATCCATCTTAGCTCTCTCTTACGAGGCTCAGGGCCGCTTGACGGAATTGGCGCCCTTTTTAGCCGGCGCCCAAACTCTCCAGCTATCTCATCCCGAGACCCAAGCCGAAACCCATCCTGCGACTCAGGCCGAGCTTGCCGAAAACCATCAAGACGATGCCGAGGCGCCTTCTCAACGCGCCGCTGAAACGGACGCTGAAACAGGACAAAAACTAAACGCGGAAATAAACTCGCAAACAAGCCCGCCGCAGTCTTCTTCCCTTGAACTTTCAGCCCAGTCCCTGCCCGCCCCGAATTTACAAAGCCCTGAGCCTGCGCAGCCCTCAAGCCCTAGCGAGAGAAAACGACCTTCCGTCGATTTGCTTGAAGGCGCCAGGCTGCTTGAGGAGCTTAGCCAGCTTGTTCCGAATTCGTTCGTCGCCCGCGACTTGGCGACCCTCTTGATTATGGAGACGACCTCAGACCCGCTCTGCCGGAGTCCTTTTCCAGAAGATATCCACAACAGCTTATACGACTGGTGCTTCCATCTGGCTAACGCGCATTCGCGCTTAGGGCAGAGCGCAGCCGCTCAGACCATCCTTGAAAACTTATTTAGTCAAGAATACTCATCCGCCGACCCATCTCTAGCGGAGCTGGACAGGCGCATGTCGGTGTTT
Source organism: Deltaproteobacteria bacterium (assembly GCA_031269135.1). Lineage (GTDB taxonomy): Bacteria > Desulfobacterota > Desulfarculia > Adiutricales > Adiutricaceae > JAISZP01. Next base: position 11,937 of record JAISZP010000375.1, read on the forward strand.
GAAATGTCGGCGTCAAGCAAGAGCAAAGAGAGCGATCTCGGCGCCGCCGAAGCCGTCTTGCGAAAAGCCATAGAGATAAACCAAGCCAACTTGACCTCCGATCCCATGGATAGCACTTACGCCATAGTATTAGCCTTAAACCTGACGGACAATCTGATAAGCCAAAATCGCCCGTTGATCGAAGCGGAAATGGAACTCGTCGCCGCCATAACGAGGCTAAAAAGCGCCTTAAATAAAAAAGAACTCTCCGAGCATCCCTTAATCGGCGTTTTATACTTAAGGTTGGCCATCATCTTGAAAACCATGGACAGAACCAAAGACAGCCGCGCTTATTTCGATCTTGCGGATCGCTCTTTGAAAGCCGCGATTAAAGCCAGCCCTAATCTCGCCGAGCGCTTGAACGAACTTTCATCGACGTTGGCCAAGGCTCGCAGCTTAAAAAAAGATGAGGCGAAAGACTTGAATTTGACTCGGTACTATACTCTAGCCTCCTTACCTGAGGCTGCTTCTCCAAACGACGCCGGCCAAGGTTCGCCGCTCAAAACTCCATCTTCGCCGGAAGGCATGCGCTTGGAGCTTGCCGCGCTGAAATTTATGGGCCGAACCCAAGAATTTGAACCGATGATCGACCGCGCCCTTCTCTGGGCCGTTGAAGAATATGGCGCCTTCAGTCCCGCTCATCGCCGCTACCAGAGTTTAAAACTCAAATATTTTGAAGAAAGCGGCGACGCCAAAGCTCTCTTAAGCGCCCTTGATGAATTAATCACAAGCACAGGCTTTAAAAACAAACAAGAAGAGTTAGCCATTAAAAGCTCGGCCATGCGATACAAAGCGCGAGTTTTAGTCGACTCCGGCGACCGGCGAAACGCTTTGCTGACTCTGCAAGAAGCTGGAAATCTGCTGTCAGGTCACGAACAATTCACCGATCGAGTAACGGAAATAGAAGCTGAAATCAACAATATCAAAAATACGCAGTGACTCCTTTCCGCGCGTCGCTCGGAGCCGAGTTCAACTGCGAATGCTTTTCAAGGCTTGCGGGTGAAAAAACCAGGAGAAAGGCGACAAGACAAGAAGACAAGAGAAGAGAAGACAAGAGAAGACAAGAGAAGAAAAGAAAAGACAAAAATAGAACAGGCGCGAGCTTCGGACTAGCCTTAAACGCGTCGAAAGCTCAAATTAGATGCCGGCGTTATTTAGCGTTAAAGATTATTAAACGATCTCAATCCCGCAAATCAGACAAATCATGCCAGATCAGAAAATCTAAATCGTTGTTGCGCTCAATTTGGCATTTGACCCTAGCCAGGGTGAAGGTAAAATCGTTTCCAACGAATCGTTTCCAACGGATCGTTTCAATGGATCGTTTCACTGATCTGGATATATGCCGACGCGCGAAAAGGTCGTCCAAATCACGCCGCCTTAAATGCTGAAGTTCGCATTTAAAACAACCTGCTTTCTCGGCGAAAGGTTCAACCGACCTCGAAGGCGAAATTACGCCACCTTCTAAAAACCCTCCAAACCAAGTTCTCCGACAAAAACAGTTCTCCGACAAACCATATCCTAAATCGCGTAAAGGACGAACTTACCGCTCGTCTCTCATTTTCCTTTGGATTTCTACGGAGTCTTCGGTAAATACATCTTCATCTTTTAAACAACCAAAAAATGCTGAAAGAGGAGCATCATCGGCTAAAGCATGAAGCGGAGAAATAGTCGTTAAAAGTTTAGCTTCTCATGAAGCTGATTCTTTCGGCAAGTCTAAATGCAGATCCAAATGAACGCGACAATCAGTCGGCGCCGAGATGTTTTTTTCAATAGTTATCATGATTTGCGCTCCCTTTAGTCGTTCGGCGAGCGATGACTAATTGATGAAGCTATGATTCATTGATGACGCTATGACTCAACGATGAAGCATGGTCGGCGATTCGTCAAGAGCAAGAGCGGCTATGCGCGATCCAAGTTTTTTAACTTGTCGATGACTCCAGAGTGTCGGCCTGCGAGCGATTTCAATAAGGCTGCGCAAGTCGTCGCCGCCGAAAAGGTCGACATTGGTCGTAGATTCCCCCGACAATGCCGCCACGCGATCGAGCATGTTTCATGACCCGGGCTTGAGTGCTGAAAAACCGCACCCTAAGGACGTTTTGTTCTAAAGCCGAAGGCGGCGTAGAAAATTATCGCGCCGCCGATAATGGTCCGTATGGTCATAGGATCGTTGAACAGCAGCCAACTAGCCATGGCGCTTCCCAGGATCTCCAGCGACCCGATGACGCCCACCTTGTAAGCCGGAAGGAAGCGTAGCGCGGCAAAGGCCATTAATTGCCCTGCGCACCCCAAAAGCGCTACTCCAGTCCCTTTCAGAACTTCCATCCCCGAATCGATAGCAAGATTTACCCCGAAGAACTGCGATAAAGGCCAACTTAGAAGAGCGCCAAAGACGCTAAAGGCTAAAAAGGGTTCAAGTCCGCTGGAGTCTTGACCGATTCGTCTGGTCAACACGCACGTGAGGCTATATAGACATGCGCCTACAATCGACAGGATGTGTCCGAGGCTGAATTCCAAGCCTGCGGATTTATTGGGCCAGACCAAAAGGACGCAGCCGGTGAAAGCGACCGCTACTCCCAAGCAGTCCATGAGTCCGATTTTGTCCCTATTGATTAAATAGCCGAGTATGACTGAAAAGGCGGGGTAGAGATATAAAATGACGATGGCTTGATAGAGAGGGATCTTGGAGATGGCGGTTATATTGGAGGCGCTGCCGCTGATTGAGATGAGACCTATGGACAACAACAGCCCAAGCTTTGAAAAATTAAGACGGTAGCGCATTATTTTAGCGGCTAAAAGAACTACAGCTATGCCTAAAAAACCTCTGATGAACATGATCCCCCAAACAGTCATCTGCTGGGTGATGAGCCTCAATCCGATGTTGAAAACAGCAAAGAAGCAAGGAGATGCTATAGCTAATGTTAGACCTATATTGTTTTGTTTTTTCATTGGATAGATTATCTATGCGAAAATAAAGCTTAAAACTATGAATTATAGTAAAGCGGCAAAACATAATTATAATGTTCTGCATATTGATTGGTTATTTAACGCTAAATCTTTAGAAGCCTTGCTGTAACCGTTCACAGAGTAGCCGCAGGGCGTTTTCTGGCTTTTTGCGGCCAAAATCCCCTTCATGAGTTTCTGACCCTCTCTGCCTTCTAACGACGCCTTGCCTTCACTCTTGCGTTTCAAATCAACGTTGCAATATCGCTTTTTTTAAGCAGACGCATCCGCTCTTAATTTTTTGAGTTCATCTCCAACGATAAGCTCGTTCTCAAGTTCTTTTATACTGGACAGGAAAGAACCGTAAGCGCTTTTCAGTTCCGCTGCGATGTCGGCTAAGCCTTTTTGACTTTTGAGGCATAAACATTCGAACACAATTCAGCACCACCGCGATCGACAGGATCCGAACCGGCTCTTACGGATGCGGTATAATGTTCGGGTGGCCTATCGGTTCATTCTTCAATAATTTAAACCGAGCTTTCAGTTGCTCTGAAAGCTCGGCAGGGCCTGCTGGGAGAGGCGCCGGAGCGTCCGATTCAATTTTAATCCCAAACTTGAGACCGATTTTGACGACGAACAGATGGGCTATGAAT
>JAISZP010000378.1 GCA_031269135.1 Deltaproteobacteria bacterium
AAAAAATTTGTATATTTGTATATTTGAATTTGTAGTGTTAATTTGAAACGTAAGAATGAAGCCAAGGCGGAGTTAGAAGGTAGATGGTGGTCAGAAACTCATGAGGGGATTTGGTCGCAAAAAGCCAGAAAACGCCCTGTACCTATTCTGTGAACGGTTACCTGTGCTTGATTGAAATCTCCCCTTGACAAGACCGTGCTCAAAGCCATACCAATGTCGCTTTTAAGTTCGCTCCTGCTTTCGCAAGCCGCCTTACCCAAGCTTCTTTAGCCAAGCCGCCTTAACGGCTAAAGCGTTCTTTGGCGTATTTACTTGATATGCCTTATGTTTGATCTTATATTCCAGCTGATGTTTTTGATCGGTGAAACAATTTCACAGCAACGTCGCCTTGCTTTTCGGGCGCCAAAAAGCCGATCTTTGGCTGACAACTGAGTTCGTATATGCTATCATGCGACTAAAATGAATGCGGGCCGATTAGTATTAAAAATGCGCCGCTTAAAAAAGAGCTGGTTAAAAATCCGATGCTGGAAAGGCATGCTTGAAAGAAAGATGTCGATTAGCGATATTGTTGGTCGAACTGGGTCTAATAAGTCTAATAGGTCTAACAGGTCTGCCTGGTCTAAAGGTCTAAAATCTCTGACGGAGAATACTTTATCGGCAATAAGGCAAGTTGTTTAGATTGTTTTGCCGAAAGGCGCAAAGGCGGTTTTAGGCGACCCTTAGTCGGCGCCCCACGCGAATTCTTGGATTGTGGGGACCGACTTGACCTAATTTATCGCCATGAAATGGTTTAGTCGTAAGAGTAGCTATCCAACGGTTTTTTTGGATTTGCTTATTGATTGGCCGATTTATCGTATGCGCTGTACGACTTCGCTTTCAAAAACGGATGTGCGGCGCATCTTGATGTTGAAATTGCAAATAAAAAAGTGGGATAGTAATGCAGTAAGCAGTCTAAGAATATAAATAACAAAATAAAATATAAAAAATAAGTCCAAATATATATTTTATAAATAAATATCGTAATGTTCAGCTTTTATCGGTTCTTTTTTTAAACTAACGCGGTTCTTCTTTAAATTAACGCATTGATATTAGGAAAAATTAATTTTATGCAGAAAAATACTATCATTGAAGCAGATGAAAATCTCTGGAAACAGCAGTTTCAACCTTATAAATCAAGTTATTTGCTTTTCAGTAAATATTTTAAGGAAAGGCCGTATGAAGAGTATTCCGACCTTGAAAAAATCGGTCTTGTAAAGGTTTTTGATTTCGTCTTTGAATTTTCATGGCAAATGATGAGCGCCTACCTCTCTTCCAACGGCATGAATTTACAGGAAAGAACGCCGCGAGAAGTGATACGGACGGCTTTCGATTCAAAGATCATCGAGGAAGACAAGCCGTGGATATTTATGCTTAACATACGAAATATCGCATCCAACACATGCGATCTTGTCGTAATTGACGACGCTTTAAAAAATATTAAAAATCGGTATATTGTATATATTGACAATCTATACAATAATTTTTTAAATAAATTAACTTGATCAGCGCGGCAAGCATCCTAATAAATTATTCTAATTTGCGTGTATATCGGTTATTTCTTTAGTTCGATCATCTTGAAACTTTGGGCAAATATAAGCGTAAGGGAGCATATGAAAAGTTTTCGCTATGAACTGCATGTAAACACCCCCACCAGAAGAGCCTTCATCAATATAACTCCAAAGGTCGAGCAGGTTTTATCCGAAAGCGGCGTCAAAGAAGGTTTGTGTCTAGTAAACGCCATGCACATCACTGCCAGCGTCTTCATCAACGATAACGAAAGCGGGCTCCATAGAGATTTTGAGCGTTGGTTGGAAAAGTTGGCCCCGGAAAAACCTTACAACCAGTACGACCACAACGGCTACGAGGATAACGCCGATGCGCACCTGAAGCGTTCAGTCATGGGGCGTGAGGTGGTGGTGGCAGTCACTGAAGGACGACTGGATTTCGGCACTTGGGAACAGATTTTTTATGGCGAATTTGACGGCAAACGCGACAAGAGAATCTTGATTAAGATCATCGGCGAGTGATTTTTGCGTTTTTAATCGCATCGACTGATTTGATCATTTAGCTGACGATCGCGGCAAGTTGTTTTAGGTGGAGATTTCATTTTGGAGGCCGCAAAAAACCGAAGTCGGCAGCCTACGGTTTTGCGGAATATTCCCATGGTTACCAATAAATCGAATTCGTCTTTGGCCGTGTTGATTTTAGCCGCAGGCAAAGGCACCCGCATGAAGTCCAAGACCCCCAAGGTTCTTCATCAGCTCCTGGGGAAGCCCATCATCAGTCACGTTCTGAATGCCGCCCGCTATTTGGAGCCTGCCGCCATGGTGGTGGTGACGGGATACGGCGCCGAGCTTGTGGAAGCGGCAGTCAAGGGTCCAGGCGTGGTTTTCGCCCGTCAACCCCAGATGCTTGGGACAGGACACGCGGTCGGCTGCGCCAAAGAGGCGCTTGCCCAGCATAACGGCTTGGTGGTCATCCTTCCGGGAGACGTCCCGTTGGTCTCGCCTCAGACGTTGATTGATTTTGTCGACGCGCACACATTTTTAAAAGCCGATCTTAGCGTCTTGACGGTAAGAGTCGACAACCCCGGCTCTTACGGAAGAGTGGTAAGAGACCAATCCGGCTGGCTTTCCTACATCGTGGAAGCCAGAGACGCAAATGAACAAGAATTGTTGATCGATGAAGTCAACAGCGGCATATATGTCGCCGACAGCCGACGACTCTTCGAATCGATCGCCAATTTAAAACCTTTGAACAGTCAAAAAGAATACTATCTTACTGATGTGGCCGCCGATTTTAGGAGCAACAATTTACTGGTCGCCGCAATCGAAGGACAAGATCCCTTTGAAGTGCAGGGCATCAACGACCGAAGAGAGCTTGCCGTCGCCCAGGCCACCCTTAAAAGCCGCATCAATGAAAGTTGGCTTTTAGCCGGGGTGACGATGGCCGACCCGCAAACCACTTACATCGAAGCGTCTGTTCGTCTCGCTCAGGACGTCGCCTTGGGACAGGGAGTCGTCCTGATGGGGACGACCACGATAGGTCAAGGCGCCGTCATCGGCCCTTATGCCTGTCTAAAAGACGTTGAGGTCGAACCAGGCGCCGTCGTCGCGGCCCATAGCTGCCTGGAAGGAGTTCAGAGCCGAAGCTCCGAGACAAAAGCGGCGGCTAAACAAACAATATCGCCTAAAGGCGCTACAAAAGGCGTTCCAAAAGGCGTTCATGGCAGCGCCTCGGGCTTAGGGAAAGCAAAAAAAGTCAAAGAGTCCCCAAAAAGCAGG
>JAISZP010000382.1 GCA_031269135.1 Deltaproteobacteria bacterium
AAGGGGCTTTGGACCAGGATTTTCGCCGTGTCGCCGGCGGCGTACTCAGGCTTGTCGGAGACTATGGTGAGACTGTCGTCGTTGGAATACAGCCACCCGACCGAATCGTCGCCTAAAGCGTAAAACGTGACGGACGCTTCGTTGTCGTTGCCCTTGGAATCCTTCAGAGCGGCTTTAACCCAGTAATAACCGGACTTCGGCGGGGTGAATTGAAATTCGGCGACGGCGTCGGAGGTTTTCAGGGCGATCTCTTCGATTTTTTCATCGGCGACTTGGGAGCTGTACAAATAGGTGGAACCAGGGCCGCGTCTTCTGACCGTCGTCCAGTTTCTGCGGTATAAGGTGAGGGTGACGTCGGCCGGCTGCAAGGCGCCGTCAGGGGAAGCGGCGACCAGATCGAAGGACTGGGCGTATCCGCTTTGGGCGAAGAAGGAGCGGGCTTTGAGCCCCGCGTAAAGGGCCGCTGGATGAGCAAGAAAACTTGTGAATTTGCTGACGTTGCGGCTGTCGACATCGACGGCGCCGAGGGATATGTTAACTTGGCGGGGCCGAGGGCGAGCTTCGGGCTCTATGGTGAAATCAAAGGAAAAGAGGCCTTTTTCGTCTAAAGTCCCTTCTCCCGAGGCGAACTGCGAATTATAAGGCTCTTGGTACTCGTCGGAGTAATCGCCGTCTGCGAGCTGCTCGGTCATATAGTTGACCAGGCTGAAGTCGGTCAGGCCCGGAATGCTGAAATCATAGGACTCGGAGAAGCCGACCGAGTAATTGACCGGCTGACCTTTGACGGGGGCGCCGAAGTGGTACTGGGCGGAGGCGGCGACTGAAATCTTGTCGCCATTGAATGATTCTTCAGGCAAATCCGAGAAAGTCAGATCGAAACTGGGCGCCCTGAAGTTTTCGACCTGAAAGCCGCCGTAATAAGTGAAGCTCGGGTTGCTGTAGATGTATGGATTTTCCGAGTCTGGACCATACTGAGCATTGGGGTCGGTCGAGACGAAAACGGAGTAATAACCTAATTTTGGAACATCGGGCAATTTAAACCGCAGATCGGTGGTCCCGTAAGAGCTGATTTCTTTGTTGGTCTCATAGAAGACGTCGGTGTGGGGATCGACGATCAGCACTTTAACGGTTGAAGCGGCGGGCAAGTCCAATAATTGTTCGCCGCCGGCCTGCCTGCCGATGAGTTTTAGGCGGATTTCGTCGGTCGGTTTGTAGATGGGCTGAGCCGAAAGGACGAATCCAAGAGACGTATCGGCGGAAAACGGCATTTTGATGGAGTCTTTCAAATTTACGTTCCACCATTCGAAGCCGTCGTCCCAGGCCAGATTCCATAGCGTCGTCTGGTCTTTGTATTTGGCGACGATAAAAACGCCGGCGTTTGAATTGTTTAGTTCCGTCTTTGGATCCAAGCCGAGATCCTGGGCGATTTTAGTCAGTTCCAGCGCGCCTGGGAGCGTAGTCAAGCCTTCTTTGTCGCTTCGAGCGGTAAAGAGCAGCTTTCCGGCGACTGAATAGAGTTCGACCGTGACCCCCTCTAAACCCAATCCAGTCGTAAGATCCGTGGTCCAAGCCAGACCTCCTTGGGAGGCTAATTTAGCCGTCAAACCAATGTCTGAAACTTGAAACATCTTAAAAGAGCCGTATTCGGAAGAAGGCGAGTCGACGTCCAAAAGAAGCAAATGGCCGGTCAGCGAATCGCCGAAGAGAGTCTTAAGATTCAGCGCCATCTGGTAAGGGCCGTCGACGGCTCCGTTCGGGGGAGTCAAGGTCGTGGTCTTGACGGACAACGTCTTTGAAAATGGCTGGAGAGTTCGGGCGACTTTCACTCTATCGAGATACATGTATTCGTAGGAGCCGCCGCCGACGTCAGTCAAGCAACTTATGGCCTGGGCGACGTCGAGGGCATACCCGGTGACGGTCGCTTGGGGGAGGTTGACGATATTGACGGGGATAAGCGGCTGGGCGCCGGTTTCCAGTATCCCGTTTTCGGTGTCGAAGTAGGCGCTAGGCGAGTATTGACCGGTTTCTAACGATAATGTTTGGTCTTGCTCTAAAGTTTGGCCGTAGATGTCGGGCAGGCCTTTTTTGACGGTGATGGTGTACTCGGTGTCGGCTTTTAAGATGGGATAGAAAAAAAGATAATGTTGCACATCGTCAAGGTCGAAGTCTTCGTATTCATCGCCGGATGGCAGCTCTTGCTCGTCATCGGCTTGGTCGGCATCAGCCTGATCAGCATTAGCCTGATTTTGATCGGAGAACTCGGTTTCAGGCTTTTCTGGATTGGCCTTTTCTTGCTCGTTTTTCGATTTTTCCAGTGCGGCGTATTTTTTCTTGGCCAGCTCTATGGCGTCTATCGGAGGGTCGGATTCTATGTATTGAATAGCCTGGGACGTCTTAACCGGGTTATTGAACTCAATGGAAAACAAATTGTCCGGCTGAGGGAGGATATTTCTTCCATCTTCAGTATTTACGCCCCCAAGGCCGACCGACAGCGGTTCGTATGTTTTGGCCTCGACGACTGAAATAGTTTCCTGGGTCGTCTCCGGGCCGCTTAAAGAGACCAGTCCCGGCTCGATGACGAGGTTGTAGGCGGTATTTTTAGGGAGAGGTTTTTTGGGAACGGCGGAGTAAGTGTTGTCTCGGTAGTACTCGCCAAGCTTGGTGAAAACGGCGGGAATCTTTATAGGCGGCTTAAGATCTTCAGTATCGACGAAAAAAGCTTTTTTGTTCAACGATTTAAGATCAGGTTCTTGATTGAAGGCCACTATCCACACCGGTTTGGTTCCGGCTTCGGGGTCGTAATTGTCGTACGGTTCATCAACGGAATCGACATCAAAGGAGGGCAGAAAGATCTCTATTTCATGGCTCTCCGCCAGCTCGGCGCCTGATAGAGACTTTATTCCGGCAGCTAAGCCGACCTTGAGATTTAGGCTTCCGGTTGGAGGCGACTTGGGGATGAACGCCAAAGTGTATTGGTTCAACCACCTGAAGCTGCCCTTTAACTCCGGAGTCAAGGCGAGGGGTTTGCCTTTTACGTTGTCGAAGTCGCCAAGAGCCGCCATTGGTTGGTTAAACATCACAACTATTTGGCTGAGTTTTTTGGCGTGACCGTTGGGCAAAAACTGGAGCACCTCAAGGGAGGCGTCGTCGGACGAATCATCGGATGACGGAGCTGATTGCGTCGTTTGATCGTTTGCGGTGGTCGTAGTTTGAGCCGGAGCGTGGTTGGATATTAACACGACCGCCAGCAGCAAAATGAAGATGGAAAAATGACGCCAGTGCTTATGGAAGGAATTCATGCCGACCTCTCGATTTAATAATAGCGCTACTCAATTAAACTGTACCGGATAGTAACAATAAAGCTCGTAGCGATAATATTCGTAGCATTAATGCGTTATATTCAATAATTTTCCATATAAAATCTGAAAGAGTTATATTGAGGCGCCTAGACTATTGATAGTAGCATCAGTTAGAATGAAAATCGCTTTGAATTGAGGGCATCGCCTTAAAACGACGTATTTTCCAGCGTCCATTATTTTCCGGCGTCATAGATGATGGCCGCAAACACCAAGGGCACATCCCCAGTATTGGCTAGAGCGTGACCTTCACCTTCTCTGGTCAGCGTCCAGTCGCCGGCGCTCACCTCATAGTCCAACTTGTCGGCGTCAGTGTATCGGCCCTGGCCTTCCAAAATCAAGTAAGCCTCTTCATCGGCGTCATGGACGTGGAATCCTATAGTCGAACCAACCGGCAAGGTGTTGGTGGCGATCATAGCTGTCCGGGTATTGGCCGGTCGGTTGGAATCGTTTACGAACGACAAGCCCAAAATCTGCCCATCGCCGCCTTTAGGGCGCTCCGACTTTGTTTTCGCCGCCTTATTTTTATGAAAGATCATCATAGCCTCCTAAAAAACTTTTCTGGCCGGAAATAAAACCCAAAAATAAAACACAGAAAGAAAACCAAGGAAGAAAACAAACAAAGAAAGTAAGAAAAAAAGAGAAATGTCGCTATTATTTTGATTTTTCTAATGTTTTTGAACTGAAAAAAAAAGAAAAAAATTTGTTCCAAGCCCTTGCAATCCTGCTCTGAGATGGTTATATTTATAGTGAAGGCGGAAAGAACACTGCCGTGTTGTTTTTGCTTGAGGTTTTGTTCTGGGCTTGGTGGTCTGGAGTTTTTTTTCCCTTCAGACGTGAAACTAATAATCGTTAGCCTCTCAGAACATTACAACTGCCTATGATGGCAC
>JAISZP010000019.1 GCA_031269135.1 Deltaproteobacteria bacterium
GGCGGGATGTGGCGCAGAGGCTTGTCGATGGGATGAAGAAACTTTAGGAGGGGAAAAGTGCTGGCGAGATATGTAAATATTAAGGAGGAACCGGGCTTCGCCTTATGCCTGCAAGGCCAGAGCGCCGATTGGATAAACCTTGAGAATCCCACTCCAGAGGAGCTGGCTCAAGTCGCGGCTGAACTCGACGTTCCTCCGTTGTTTTTGGCCGACCCTTTGGACGCCATGGAAAAACCAAGAGTGGATCAAGAAGACGAGGCTACGCTGCTGATCATACGTCTGCCGGTTCATAAAAACGACGATGGCGACCATCAATTCGGCACTATCCCGTTGGGAATGATTTTGGTCAAGGAAAAGTTGATCACGGTTTGCAGCAAACCATCTCTGGCTCAGGATATCCTCTCTCGGGGCAACAGAAAACCCAGACCCCTGTCTCAGCTTAAGATGGTCATGAAGATCTTCATCGAAAGCAGCATAGACTTCATGACCCATTTGGAGCTTATGGAGGACATCACCGACATAGCTGAAAGCGCTCTGTCGAAAGCTCAGCATAACGAGCAGATAATGACCCTGCTGCGGATCGATAAGGCTTTGATTAATTATACCGTGGCCTTGAAATCCAATAGGGCGATCATCAAAAAGCTGTTGGAGGGCAACATCGTGCCCCTTCCGGAGGCGGACGGAAACCTTTTGGACCATGCCTTGACCGAAATCCAGCAGGCTATAGACATGGCCGAGATCTACGGACAGATCTTAGGAAGCCTCGGCGACGCTTTCGGCAACATCATCAACAACAACCTCAACAAGATCATGAAGTTATTGACGGGCGTGACCATCATACTGATGCTGCCGACCTTGATAGTGGGCGCCTACGGCATGAATTTGGTCCTCCCCATGGCTCAGCACCCAAAAGCCTTTTGGATTGTGGCCATACTGTGCTTGTTGAGCTCAGGAGGCGTTTGGATCTTTTTTTGGCGAAAAAAATGGATCTGAAAAAGAAGGTCAGAATTTTTCGGCTAAGCTGACTATCTGCTTGGCGAGGGCGCTGTTCGGCGCGGCTTCCACCAAAGGTTTTTTGGCCTGGTCCGACTGCCGCACGGCTTTGGGTTCCATGACGAGACTTCCTAAGTAGGGTATGTTTTCCTGCTCGGCCAGAGCCATGGTCGCTCCTTGGTCGAAGAGGGGGACTTGTTTGCCGCAGTCGGGGCAGATAAGAGCGGAAAAATTGTCGACCAATCCATGAATCGGGGTGTTGTTGAGTTTCAAGCAATCGATGGCCTTAGAGACGTCGCTGATGGCCATTCGGTGACCGGTCGAGACTATGACCCCTTTGAGATCGCTGATGTTTCTAATCACCGTCAACGTTTCGTCTCCGGTTCCCGGAGGCGAGTCGATAAAAAAATAATCAAGTTCAGGCCAGGCGGTCTCGCCGATGAACTGGATTATGGCTCTCATCTTGCGGGGACCACGCCACATCAAGGATTCGTCTTTACGGGAAAGAAGATGTTGAATCGTCAGCACCCATAGATTTGGAGCGGCCTCAACGGGTATTAAGCGTTTGTCTTCGTCGACTTCCAAGCGAGCGTCGATGAAAAGGGCGTCTCCCAGATCCGGGCCGTGGAGATCGACATCCAGAAGACCCACTCGGTATCCTAATTTGGCCTTAGTCCAAGCCAGGTTTACAGCTACCGTGGTTTTACCGACTCCTCCTTTGCCGCTTAAGATAAGATACTTCTTTCCAAATCGCTTGACGGCGTCGAACATCTCTTTTTCCCTGAGTCGTTGGTCCAGGGTTCCCAAAGTGGTGGTCATAGAATTCTCGTAAGGCACTGCGGAAAGCGCCGGCTGGTGAGCAAACCAAAATGCCTCAGTCGACTAATGCGGCAGTTGGTTTTGCGGCAATCAAAATAGTCGACGGTCGGCAGCCTCCGAAGCCATGAAGTCGGCGGTGGATACTTTCAGCTTAGAGCTATGGTTTATTTTGGATCTGCCGGTTTTTTGGAGCTATCGGATATTTTATAGCTATCGGTTGCTGCTGGTAAGGTTTAAAACAAGTTGGTCGCTGATCTTTAAACGCTCCTTGAGCAATTCATTTTGAGCCTCTAAGACGGATACTCGGGTTTTATATTCGTTAAGTTCTTGCATGGTCGCGGCCATCTCTTGACTTGAGTCGGTACAGACTGCGGCGGCTAAAGGAGCGGAGGGCCGGCTGGAGTCTTCATGGACTATAAAAGTGGGTACGGTTTGGGGCGATGGTTGATTTTCGCTGTGACCGACCTCTAGGGAAGTCACAGTCACCGACAGAGGACTTGGAACGACAGAGCTGTCGCTTTCGCCAATGGTGATTTCCGAGGCGTGGGCAGCGGAATTGTCCGGGATCTGTATGGGGGCCGCGCTGTTGTCAGGATGCAAGGTTGTGGCCAGCGCCTCAGAGGTGATGGTGGTCGATGGAGTAGATGAAGCAAGTGGAGTAGATGCGCTGCTGTTTATGGAAGCGTCCGGCAAATTAGACTCATTGGTGGAGTCGGTCGGCTCGGCGCCGACTTCGGTAGGAGTCTGTCGCGGCAAGGCTGCGGCATCGCTCGATCCGGCATCGGCAGATCCGGCATCAGTTGATCCGGCGTCAGTTAAGGCCGCTTGATCGATTAAGGCTGCTTGATCGGCGGATTGATCAGCTGTCGGAAGATTGTCTTGAGGAGCCTGATAGGTCTCTTGAGCCGTCTGATCGGGCGCCTGGGTCGGCGAAGAGTTTGTTTCGCCGAGTTCCGTTAAAGCCTCAGGGCTGATTTGCGCGTCTTGATCGATTGCGTCAGAGGAATCGGCTTGGGATTCGGCTTGAGAGTCGGTTAGAGGCTGAGCGGGCTGTGATTGCTCATTTGAAGCCAAGATGGCTTCATTTAAAGCCGCGCCATCGTCGGAAATTTGATCGCTCGTAGGCGCCTGAGAGGTCGGTTCGCCTGCTTGCGGGCTGGAGCTTTCTTCTTGTGAGGCTGCTTGCGGTGAAGCGGAGTCGGCCGACGAAGAGGCAGGTTCCGGAACGTTTTTGGGGGCCTGGGCGAGCAGAGCCGCTCTCTGATTTTCTTCCAATCGAGCTTGATATTCAGCAGCCGAAGGCAGGAGATTTTTTAAAGCGGCGGTTGCTGCCGGGTATTCGCTATAGGCTGGTTGAAAAGTCAAGAAACTGAAAATCAGCACGATGAAACCCGCCAAAGAAAGCCAGAGTCCTCCAAGATGCTTGGAATCAGGCTCAGAGGTCTTGTAGGCGGCTAGTTGATCTTTTAAAAGAAAGATTGAAGCCAAAGGCGGTATCAGAAAGGCCAAGACGGCCTGCGGCCAGAAAAACCAAGGGACGACGGAGGTTATGAATAAAGGGCTTTCGTTGAGCACGTCCATTGAAAAGGTGCTTACGTCGGCTCCGGCGAAGACGAGAGTTTTAAAAATCGTCACTATCGGAGCAAACATCGGGTAGAGCAATAAAGCGCACAGAACTAACGAGACTCGGTTTTTTCTGAAATCTTGGTTGCGTAAAATGGCTACAATAAGCCATATCCAAGTCAGAGTCAATATGAAGACCCAGACGATGGACAAAGGAATGCCAGGCAAAAACTGAGCATTCGGCTGGTAGAGAGCGCACAGCGCCAACCCCAGCGCGGCGCCTAAACCGGCTAAGCCGGCCCTGGTGCGTACGTGAAAGCGCTTCATGGTGGGGATGGTCAACAGCAACACAGCTAGAGCTATGCCGACGGCTTCCCAGCGGTAGGGAAGGTCGGATAGAAAGCTGCCTGCCGCCCAGGCGACCAGACCTAACAGACCGAATAGATGAACGAAAAACCATTGATAACCCCTATGGGAGTTAGCCAGCATAGGCTTATCAGACATTTTTTTCCCTTTCTTTTGGGCTTTGTCGGGTTTTTTATCCTCAGTTTCAACAGAGACCAACTCTGATGGATCTAAGCTCTCGAGATCTTGTATGGCCTGGCTTTTAGGGGGCTGAGGCTGGGGCGGGGCGTCTTGGTCGGTCTCAGGAAACTCCAAGACGATATCTTTTTGGAAAAAATTTTCATCCGCATCCACATGCAGCTCGTCGTCGGCTTGCGAGTCCAAATCCTTTCCGTCTTTATCGTCACCGTTTTTATTAATATTATTATCATCAGCTGTCATTGAGTCCTCACTGGAAAACCCGATATGGGGAACGAAGGAATGTTCTTGATTATTTTGGCTGCGGCGCCGCGACCTTAAGAAGGCGCCGATGCTTACGTCATTGAATTTGACCAATAATTTAAGTAAACGCTGTTTTGATCTTCGCGCGGTCGAAAGACCATCAAATAATTATCTCATAATCGTCCGCTTTGGTGAAGAATTTCCGAGTTCCATGTTCTGATGGGCGACTATATTCGACGCCGCAATTGGTCTTTTGTTCGTGTTATATGCTACCATAGACAAGGAGCCTAGGCAATACAGCCTGCCGCGCGGAGCGTTTAAAAGCTGTTTTGTGGGCGGTGCGCCGGGTCCAAGAGATTCTAAAAGAAGCGATTCTAAAAAAGTCGATTGAAAAAGCCTTTGCAGGAGCCATTTACGTAGACCATTTAAGGGAGGCGTTCAAGGCGAAAAGCTTTGCCGAAAAGCGCTCCGATTTAATCGACCTGTCGTTGTTTTGCTGCGGCGCAAAAAAAATCGTATTATTGGGACTTTTGACGTTATTTTCCTTATATACTTTTGATTGTTGCTTGATATATATCATATGTAGTTTGTTGAGTCAATCGCGTTAAAAAATGATGTTGCGGTTTTTGAGATTTTTAGTGTGGAGAAAGTATGAGCGAACAAAGCCCTATCGTCTGGTTGCATCGGGCTTACAGACACCTTGAGAGATTTACCGAGATCGCCAGGATCATGGTGAAGTTTGGTTTCGGGGATGTGTTTGATCGGCTGGGTTTGGGCGATATTTTAGTTAGAGCGAAACGTTTGGTCGGCTTATCCGTCACCGACCATCGTCTTACCCGCCCTAAGCGGCTGAGACTGGCCATGGAAGAGCTTGGACTGGTTTTCGTCAAACTGGGTCAATATCTTTCAACCAGGCAAGACGTTCTCCCAAAGGAGTACTTGGATGAACTGGCTCTTCTTCAAGACACCCTGCCGCCTATTCCAACCTCGGAGGTAAGGCGCATCGTCTCTGAAGAACTCGACTCGGGCCTGCTTACCGATATTTCCGCCGAACCTATGGCGGCCGCTTCGATTGGACAGGTTCATCAGGCGAAATTAGCCGACGGCCAAGATGTCGTCATTAAGGTCAAGCGACCGGGACTGCATAAGCAGATAACCACCGATTCCGAGATCCTCTTCGCCATAGCCGAGTTGGTCGAAAGGCATCTGCCGTTTTTGGAGTACATCCATCCTGTGGATCTCGTCGCTGAATTCACCCGCAGCCTCAATTCAGAGCTTAACTACCGTCTGGAAGCGGTCAACATCGAGCGCTTCGGCAGGCTCTACGCCGCCGACCCCCAGGTGAAGATTCCGGCTCTCCATAAAAGTCAGTGCACCACAAACGTAATAGTCATGGAGATGCTCTCGGGGGTCAAGATCGACGACGTATCGGGCCTGGAGAAGGCCGGGATCGCGCCCTCCGAGGTCGCCAAGCTTGCCGCGAAGGTCGCCTTGGAGCAGATCATAAATCTGGGCCTGTTTCACGCGGACCCGCATCCCGGAAATGTCTTCGTGCAGCCTGGACCGGTATTGGTCTTCATCGACTTCGGCTTGGTGGGTTCGATCGACAGAGTCACAAGAAACAATATCTTGTCTCTGGCCAGAGGCGTGGTCTCAGGCAACTATAGACGCGTCGTCAGAGCCATCGCCAAGCTTGCGATCAAAGAGGGAAGCCCCAATTTCGAGACGCTGGAAAAGGAGGTCGGAGTCTTTTTAGAGTTCCATTTAGCCGCTTCCATTAAAGACATACGTTTGGGCACTGTTCTGAAGGATATCCTGGAACTGATGAGCCAGCATAATCTGCGAGTTCCGCCTCCGCTTCTGCTGCTGGTCAAAGCTATGGCCCAGTATGAAAGTTTAGGTCTTAAGCTTGATCCGAACATCAACATCATCGAACAAGCAAGACCGATCTTGACTAAAATCTACAAAAAACGCTTGACTCCCGGTTACTGGTTAGAGGCCTTAAACCGACAAGGCCTTGAAATAGTCGACGTCATAGAGGCCCTCCCGGACGATCTCACGCCTCTGTATCAGACGATCAAATCCGGGCGCGTGCCTGCGGATTTGACCATCAAAGACCTCGACAAGCTCGGCAACGCCATCAGCCAGGCCAGTTACCGCTTGGCCTTCGCCTTGGTTTTGGCGGCTTTGGTCATAGGCTCGTCTGTGGTCATGCTTTCCAAACTCCCGCCTCTTTGGCATGGACTCCCGATTTTGGGTTTGCTGGGTTTTTTGGGAGCGGCCATTGTAGGATTTTGGCTGATCGTGGATTATTTTAGAAAAAAGCGATGAATTGTAAAAAAATTTTATTTGACTAAAGTACGTTTTAAAATTTTTCGATCCCTATTTTTCCGGACAAATAGGGATTTTTTTATGTCTAAAACAGATGAATAAGTAATTAATAAAATTATATATGAATATTCAGACGCAAAAAGATGCGTTGAATCAAATGACGAATTTTTTAGTCTCGTAGAGACGTTTAGTTGCACGTTTAGAATGTAATTAATGATGGAGAGAAACTTAAATTAGCGGTTGACTTTCCAAAAAAATATCAGGTAAAATTATTGACGCTTCGCGATAGAAGTGTCGGTTAAACAATTCGGTCGACAAAAATAGCGCGGGAACGTAGATGCGCCGCTGTTGAGGCATTGCGTTCGAGCGCCGTCGTGCGCTCTAGGCCGGCCTATTTTGTCGGCTGCCGCTTTTTTCTTCATCAACTTCCCCTTTTTAGGTGGAATAATATTTAAATCCGTTTTTATGGAGGTACCGTATGGCGTCGAGCAATACGAAAGTCGTGGAAGATATCAAGAACGCCTTTGCAGGCGAATCGCAGGCCAATCGCAAGTACTTGGCCTTCGCCGCCAAGGCCGAAGCCGAGAAACTCCCCTACGCCGCTAAGATTTTTAGAGCGGCCGCCGAGGCTGAAACCATTCACGCCCATAGTCACTTAAGGCTCATCGACGGCATAAAGAGCACTGCCGAAAACCTCAAAGAGGCCATTGGCGGGGAGACCTATGAATTCACCACCATGTATCCTGAATTCATCAAGGATGCTGTAGCCGCCGGCGACAAGGCAGCCGAGAAGGGCTTCAATTTGGCGAACGAGGCTGAAAAGGTCCATGCCGAGCTTTTCAAAAAGGCAGCCGCCGATCCCGGCAAAGCCGCTCCCAAAGTCTTCGTCTGCAAAATCTGCGGTCATGTGGCCGAGGATCACGCGCCTGACAATTGCCCAATCTGCGGCGGCAAAGCGGCCGTTTACGTGGAAATTCAGTAAACGATTCGGAAGCCTGACCTTTTTGAATCGCGCTCTTTTTTAATTCGCTCTATGGAGCAATAGTCGTTTTTTGGAATTTTTCATTTTAACTTGTTGAAATAATCAACGATTCCTTTTCATCGACCCCGGATCATTCCGGGGTCGATGCTTTTAAGCTCGCGCCGAAAACGTTCGGCAAGTTCAGTTGTCTTCGTCTCATTAACACCAACTCGGAAGGGGCCATATTTTCAGCCGGGAATCAGGCTCGGCTTTCATGGCGCTCCTAGCCGAGGCGTCATCTATAGTTGTCATACATAGTCATCATGCGCAGTCGTCATGTATATATTCAATAATTCTTTGGCATGTAAATCAACTCGATAAATCTTAAAGCAGAAATTTGAAACAGAAATTTTGAAAGAACAAGCTTAATTTTGACAGACCATATAAAATTTAGACAGACCATGCTTTTTGCTCAGATGGGTATTTTGCTAGTTCAATTATAAACTTAGGTTCCTATTGTGAATAATATATCCGTCATAAGGTTTAATCGTAATCAAGACCAAATATAGAGGGATGCCGATTTTTTTTCTTCGTTAAAACCTACCGATGAGATTCGATTGGTTTATAACACCTCAATATTATTCAGAAAAATTTTTTTCTAAAAAATTTTTCTTCTTGCCTTTTAAGAAAAAATGTTTTATTCTGTTTATATGATCGTTTGTTAGCTTTGCTGCTTAGGCCTGTTAATAAGCGCCATCGAAAAAAAACCGCTAAACCAAGTAACTAACGTTAAGTCGCTTGATGTTTTTAGGCTTTAAAGCCAAGTATGACAGTTTAGCGGATGAATATCTTTCTTTGCTCAAAAATTTGTTCCATTAACATATAAAAGTTACACAAAATAGTAAATCGTATAAGACCCGCCTCTTAATTAACGATTGTTCGTTAAGCGCCTTTTTATCTCATTGATTTCGTGTTTTATTTTGTCTCTTAAAAGATGCCCAAGTGCCGTCTTTTTTCCTGTTGGTTCTAAGACGGCTTCCGAAATGGATTTCAAGAGGGTTGGCGACAGGGTTGCAAGATAAGCGGCCCTAAACTGCCGCTTCCCACGATCGATGTTGAAAAGATTCATCAGCTTACGGAGGCTGTGTATGGCGAATACCGTCTATATAGACGCTGTCGAGAGTCTGCCGAAGAAAAATTTGGTAGGCTACTGCTCTATTTTAAACTCTGCGGATGTTTCCCGCTACTATGACCTTCTTTGGTATAAATTTTTGGAACGCCTAAGTAGGACGTTGATTCCAAAAGGGCGTGAATTATATGGAGTTTGCGCTAATTTAAAGTATAGCGGCTTTTTTGAATATTGGACTTGTGTCGAAGTTTTCGCTGACGATGTCATTCCTGACGATCTGGTGTCGATCCCTATGGATGCGGGCACCTACGGAAGCAGGGTCGAAAGACCGGAAAGGCCGCTTCCGTTGGTTTACAGCCAGGTTTCCGAAAACTGGGAAGCGCCGTCTGATTATATTTTAAACTGGAAACTGCCGTTCTTCGAGCTATATAAACCTAACTGGGCTAATCGGATGGTCGTAAAGTTTTGCGTGCCCTTATTTAGCTCTTGATGTTCAGCTATCATGATGTTTAGTTCTTGATGCTTAGCTTTTGATGTTTAGATCTTGACGATTTGCGCTCAAGCCGACTTGGCGAAGAAAGTTATGCTGCAAGACGTCTTTTTGAAAATTGATGGAATCAGGATTGAATAGGACGCCGAATATGACTTGCGCTATTTATATTAGATATTGACTACGCTCTAATATAACGGCGCATTTAAAGAGTTTGCTCGGCAAGCCATGAAGCTCGGCAAGCTATTAAGCTCGGTAGCCGTCAAAATGAGTTTGCCGCCCTTTTTGGATTTAAACGACTTGTTTAGACCTAATTTCTTTGCCGAATAGAATAATAGCCCGGCTTTTTCTGCGGTTCTCCTAGATTTTGGACGCAACCAAGCTCTAGGAGAACTCGATAAGCTGTCGGCGCAGTCAAAAAAAACAAATTTGCATTGAGTCGAGATAGTCGATATGGAGCCTTGGCTGAGACCGGGCGACCAACAATTGTGAAAAAATAACAGGTGTCTAGATTAAATGATAGATCTTTAGCCTAAATTAGCCGTGATGAAAAATTACTTTTGCCGGAATAAAAAGGTAAATATAGCTAACGATACTGAAAAAAATAGATGAATGGCAGCGCTATATTATTTTTTTAGTTGTTTTGATTGTCGGCATCTAGACTATTCTCCTTTATTATAGCATCTCAATAATAATTTGTCAAGAAGATGTATTAGTTTTTAATATATCAAAAAAATAGAAAGATTTAATATATTAAAGTTTCTTAATTTACGCTAAATCAAAATATATTGAATTTCAGCTTAAATCATAATAAAAAATCACATTTTTTACGAAAATTTATACGATTATCTCATTGCAAAAGTAGTTTTTAGTAACGAGTAGTTGAAAATAATTTTTAAATAAAGTATTGATGGAATTTTAGCGCTAAAAAATGTCCGCCAAATCTCCGAATTTTTCCTTAAGATAAAGCGGATTAGTTTTTTATGCCATTTATAGTTTCTCTAAATTTTTATATAAAACTCGACATGTTAACGCATTAATTTCGTCAAATTCCTAGGTTGTTTTTCACAAAAAACGTATTTCCATATCTAAATCGCCTTTAACTGCACAACATTTTCTTCTTTAAGTAAAGTTGTTTAAATAGGTATTTAAGGATTAGGGGATTGAGTCAAGTGGAAAAAAATTAGTGTTTTTGGGCTATTGCGTTTAAGACGACTCAAACGACCTGTCGGAGCAAAAATGCGTTCAGTTCAAATTTTTTACTTTTTTTAGTCCTTGGCGGTTTTTGATGGCCCCTGGCGGCCTTATTTTTAAAGCATTTCAGCAAGGTACTTTTCTAAAGTCTATTAATACTCGGATAAATCGACTATTATAGTGCTGAAAGCCGCGCCAATAACTAAGTTTATAAGTCAAAAAAAAACATTAAAAAAATACTTGACTTTATCGAGAATAACCGTAAGATCTGTTGTGTCGCCTAATAGTTCTTGTCTTGCTGGCAGATTTCAAGAATTGAGGTATTCGATAATCGCAACGACAAAAGGATAGCTTTTCGCAAAAGTCAATCCAGTTGCGCATTTCCCAAGACGGAAACAGCAGACTGCCTGGCGATTTGTTCGCATTTTTTACGGTTATTTTCAGATCATTTAAACTTGGAGAGAGCGCTTTTTCTAATAATTAGGCAAGCCTTCGGGGATATGCTCATTAATCGGCAAAGCTAGTGCTCGCCACGAAAAATTACTTTCATCGGTTTTTAGGTTTTGCCGAAGAGGTTTGCGATTTGGTCTTAGGCGCCGCCTTGTGAGCTTCCAAGCGCCCATATGGCGGCGGATAAGCGTGACTGCTAGGTTTTGAGCAAACAGCAAATTCATGTTTATTTGCTTTTTGAGGCCGGAATTAATCGAACAATTGCTAGTTGTTTTAATATTTTACAAACAATCCGTTCAACTCAACGAAACGTCATCTCTGACCAATACCCCTAAAGTAAAGAAGAATCACCTCGCAGTCATACCGCAAAAATGACTATCCTCAGCCATTCTCTTGCAGCCGTTTGCATGATTACGGCTTGGCGAACAACGAATTTAATCGCAATATCCAATGTTCTTTCGACTTTTTGCGGTATTTGAACGAGTCGATATTTAAGGATAAGGACGCCTTGTTTTAACGAGCGTTCTTTGATTGGTCGGCCTATTTTGACGCTTGGCGCATAAGAATTTCAGCGTATAAGAACTATCGGCCAGTCGAAATCTTTTGCTATGTCGCATTTTATCAAAGTCAACAGTAATCATTAGTAATCATCAGGTAAATGCTCTTGTTTAGTTTTGCTTCTTTATTTTTACAATTAAATATAGGTTCTAAGTGTCTATCTCCAATGGGAGTCCCATCTTCTTCCAAACAACTGTCTCGCAACGGCGCTTTTATGCGGCAGAGACCTTGTTTTTGCATTATATAGTCTAGTCTGTCGGATCTGTCCTGACGGTTTTTGTTTTTCTCTTTTCTAGTCCTGACTTTGGACCTTTTGGTGAAACTAACATGAGTCAAAGATCTTTGATCGAGCTGAAGTACAAAATTTTCGGCGAGGTCGTCAACCTTCCCCTGATTGAGGATTCATCTAAGACTAAAGAATTGATCATCTTAGAATCCACAATCCTTTTCGCCAAAAAAGGCTTTGACGCCGTCTCTATTAGAGATATCGCCGCTCAAATAGGGATCAAGCCTTCTTCTCTCTACAACCATTTCAGCAGCAAAGAGGCTCTGTTTGAAGCGGTCGTCAAGCATGCCGAGGATTTGTACCTTTTGTACTTCAAGTACCTCGACGACATGTTAGGGACGGCCGGCACTTTTCCGGAAGTATTGGACTTCATCTTTCTTGAACCGGTCAAGATGTCTAATAGCTTCACGTGTTTCGCCTTCTCTTTGATTCAGACGGAGCAATTTCGAGACAATCGCTCTTCGATGGTTTACACCAACACGTTCTTGGACTACAGCATCAATTTTTTCAAAAATTGGTTCGACAACTGCATCAACCGCGGTCTAGCCCAGCCCTTCGACACCAAAACGGCGGCCGCCATCATCATGCATAGTGTTTTGGTCGGCATCAACCTGCGCGTTCACGAATTCTTAAACCAACTGACGCCCTATTCATTCGCGGAGATGTTCAACGATCTCAAGCGTTTTATTTTGAAACAGGCTTGTCCTGATGCGCTGGTCGCCGCCGACGATCAAAATGCGTCAAAAACCGTCGCTGCCGATGCCGACGAAACCGACAAAGCCCCCGAAAGCGACGCCCCGCAGGAAACCGTTGATAATATCGAGCAGCTGGATCCTATGGATATCGGACTTCCGCTGAAGTTGCTCGGCGGGGCGAATCCTAACGAAGAATGAAAGTTCAGTAAAAGCGGGTTTTAAGCGCAAACGTCATCGCGCCGTCGCCGGCGGTTCAAGCCGCCGCTGCAACAGCACGAACTGGAGGTTGACGCGGAGCATCTGAAACCTGCTGGGAGACTACCGCGTGACGGCGCAGTCGACGTTCTCGCGGCGCGACTCCGGAGGCCCCGGATGCGGCAAGGCTCAAAGGGGCGCTCTCATCAACATCGAGGAGCCGGAGCGCGAAACGGTTCTCATCGACGCACCGGCCAAACAGCTCACGGGCGGCGCCGCCTTCACCGGGAGGTTTCTCAGCCAGAACCTCTTTGAGTTCCGTTTCGAGGGCAAGCCTTTCATCAGCGTCAATCAGCTTCCGCGCGAAAGCGACGACGCAATCTTCTCTTCAGGCGGAGCAAAGATAATCCTTTTCGACCGCCATTTCACCAAAGCGGAGCAGGACGAAAGCTTCAAGCAGGATTTCCGCAGGGCCAACAACAAAAGCGCGATCCTCAACCGGCTGATTGCGGCTATCGGTTGATGCTCGAAGTCGGCTTTGACGCGCCAGGCATTGTGAAGCTCGCCATTGCGAAGAAAGGCATCGTGAAGAACATCATCGCGGAGTATCGGCAGGATGCCGATGCTCCGCGATTGTTTTTCCGGCGGAGAATATCGCCAAGCGGCAGGGCGATAAACTCCAAACAAGCGAAATATGCGCCCGATACGCGCTGAGGGCAAAAGATGACGACTGTCGCTCGGCGCCAACCGCTCATTCGTCGCGGATTTACGACGGCGCTGCGAAGTCGTCCACGTTGGCGGATACGGCAATATCGTGGCCGGAATCGCTTTTGCTTGAGAGCGGCCAATTTCCGGGAGCGACTGCCAAAAGGCGTTGCGTCGGCATCTCCATCAATTACCTCGAATTCGAGGCAATTGAAATTTGGATTGCGGATTCGCTCCCGCAATCCAAGGAACTCAGCCGTGCCGCGATTGCGCATCCAGTTCTGAAGGACTTCGCTCGAAATTCCGCCGGGCGGCCATGAGTACGCGAATAAAGCGGATTGCGGAGACAAACGCAGCGGCGAGTTCGTTGCGGGCGGCGCGAGCCGGCTGACAAAAATCTACGCGCCGACTGTTAAGCCGCCGCATACAGGTTATCGAGCCGCAGCATAAATTACGGCAACAACTTCTCGGAGCGAAACCTGTACAGAAGACCTTGTTTGCGG
>JAISZP010000029.1 GCA_031269135.1 Deltaproteobacteria bacterium
CTTTGGAAGCCCGGAAAGCATATGCGGCGGATTATGGTCTAAGCGGCGGATTATGGTCGTCGACTTCGAAAGCCGTCAAGAAAGGCGTCGATTGAGCGAGATTGCTTGTCGGCGCAATGCGCCCGCATTTGAAGATATGCAAAGGGCTTTATGGATATTAAGCGCTAGACGGCGGAAACGCCGAAATGGCGTCGCTGAAGATGGCCATGAAGGGAGCCGTGAAGGGAAGATTGAAGGAGATGGTCAGTGGGCGCTCAAGAGAGCGTTGAAAGGATTTCTTTGCGGTCTTTGCGGTCTTAGCGGTTCTTAGCGAGCGGACTTTGCTGGACTCCGTCATATAAAGACCTCCATGGGCATCCAATGCGCCTGCGATTGTTTGAAGTTCGAGCCGCTTCGGCGTTTGGACGGAGCGCGCGCGGCGATCTTTTTCTTGCCGACGACATCCTGCCAAGCAAAAACATCCTGCCAAGCAAATACATCCTACCAAGCAGCGACATCCTGCCCAGCAAAAACATCCTGCCGAACATCAGCATCCTACAAAACTTGGTCGTCGGGAGAAAAAGGATGAAACAATCGAGAACGAAAATATGAAAATTCTTACCGGCCCGATTAAGCCGGTCAACTTCCGCACTTAACTTGCGCCGAACGTTTTTCCTATGCAAAATAAGCCGGGCTGCTTAGAGACTGCAGCCTGCCGCCGAAACCTCTTCCTCGCAATCTTTATGGCCTTAAAAGTCCTTTAATTCAGCCCTCACAAAACACCAAATCCTAAGTCCCTATTGGATTTCAGAAAGCTCAAATCACAGCTCGGCGGTTTTCACTGGAAATATAGGCCTATGTCTTGTAAAATCATTTATGCTCTTGGTGGGAGACTATTGTAGTCGTCCTGCCGCGCCTGACCTCTAATAGCGTAGTTACAACGAAATTAAGGCTCTGTTTCGAGTCTGACTTTGTCTTCATCTATATTTTTTTAAATTCAATAATGAGAGAGTAATTTTCATGCCTATGGATTGGGAAGAGTGGCAAAAAAAACGGCAAAAGGGTCCCACTAATTCTCGTAAGAAAGAGAGTGGCAATGGTTCCCCATCGCCAAATTTGGACGGTTTTCTTAATAAGATTAAGAAAAGCGGCTCAAGACCTCCTGTTTGGATCTTAGGAGTGATAGTGATAGCCTTTTGGCTATTGTCCGGCTTCTTTTCTGTGGAACCTTACGAGCGCGGTCTTATTAAGCGCTTCGGCAAGTATCACGCCTCCGTTGAGGAAGGTCTCCGCTATCATTGGCCGTGGCCGATCGAATCGGTGGTCAAAGTGAACTTCACCCAAACTAGACAGTTCGACGTGGGGGGCGGCTCCGGTCCCAACAATAAAGGATTGGATGAAGCCACCATGCTCACTAACGATGAAAATATCGTCAATGTGCAGTTCGTGGTTCAGTACAAAGTCGATAACCCGGTAGCTTACGCCTTCCACATCCTCGACCCGGAAAAAACCATAAGAGACGCCTCCATCTCGGCGATGCGCGAAGTCATTGGTCGAAACACCATTTATGGCGCCTTGACCGACAAAAGAGCGAGCATCCAAGAAGACACCCGCGAAACCCTTCAAGCTATGATGGAAAAATATGGCACCGGCCTGGTCGTCAATAACGTCGAGCTCCAGGACGTCCACGTTCCCAATGACGTCATTCAAGCCTTCAAAGACGTGACCTCAGCCAGAGAAGACAGCGAGCGCTTCATTAACGAAGCTAGAGGCTACCGCAACAACAAGCTGCCTGAAGCCGAAGCCAAAGCTTATTCCATGATCGCCCAGGCCCAGGCTTATAAAGCCGAGCGTACGAACATCGCCAAAGGCGACGCCGCCAGATTCAACTCGCTTTTGGTGGAATACCGCAAAGCTCCAGAGGTGACGAGACAAAGGTTGATCTTGGAGACCATGGACAACGTCCTGCCTGGGGTGGATAAATATTTCTTGACCGGGCAAGCCGGCAACCAAGTGCTTCCTCTTTTAGGCCTAAATCCCCTAGTGCAGCCCTTTACGTCGACACCGGCGCCATCATCCACGGAACAAAGCAAATGAAGAAAAAAAGACTCCCTCTCATATTACTTATTTTATGCCTCGCCATAGTCATCGGCCCGGGTCTGCTTTTCACCGTCGACGAAACCCAGCGGGCCATAGTTCTGCAATTCGGCGAGCCGGTCGGCGACGTCAGAGAGCCTGGCCTGCACTTGAAGATTCCGTTCATTCAAACAGTGGTCCCCATCGACAGCCGCTTGATGGAATATGACGT
Source organism: Deltaproteobacteria bacterium (assembly GCA_031269135.1). Taxonomy (GTDB): domain Bacteria; phylum Desulfobacterota; class Desulfarculia; order Adiutricales; family Adiutricaceae; genus JAISZP01. The sequence continues at coordinate 2,288 of JAISZP010000029.1, forward strand.
CGCGGCTGCGGAAATATACACCCGCGACAACAAAAACATGGTGGTGGACGCCTATGCCCGCTGGCGGGTGGAAGACCCCTTGGTCTTCTTTCAGCGCTTCAAGACCGACAGCGCCTACTCGATAGTCGAGGAAGCCAAACGGCGCTTAGGAGTCATCATCATCGGCGAACTCAGGCGTGAATTGGGTCTTCATATCATGGCCGACATCATCTCCCAGAACAGAGGCTCGATTATGGAGACTGTGACCGACTCCAGCAACAAAAAGCTGGCTGAGGACACTATAGCCGGACTGGTGGTGGTTGACGTCCGCATCAAGAGGGCCGACCTTCCTCCGGAAAACCAAAGAGCCGTCTACGACCGCATGCGCACTGAGCGTGAACAGCAGGCCACCAAATACAGAAGCGAAGGCCGCCGCGATGGAATAAAGATCATGGCCGAAACCGACCAGGCGGTTAGAGAGACCATAGCTAACGCAGAACGCCAAAGCCAAATCATCTTAGGCGAAGCCGACTCTGAAGCGGCGGCCATCTATGCTGAAGCTTACGGTCAGGACCCGGAGTTTTACGCCTTTAAGAGGTCGTTGGACTCCTACCAGTCGACCATGAAAGATAAGAGCGTAGTAATCCTTGATTCCAGCTCCAACGACTACCTTAGGTACTTTGGGAGCACCCAGGCCCGCTCTTCCCAGCATGCTTCCGAAATCTCGGTCGCTCCGTCCTCGCCCGTCGCCTACACTCCTGCGGCGCCTACTCCAGAGCGCATCGACTTAGCCAAGGAAGATTCAGGAGAGTCGACTACCCCTTGACAAGGGCCTTGCAGAAGCCCGAATCGACTAGGGAAAACCGAGCAGATTGCGCGGAAAAACTTTCGACCTGTGCAATTGGTATGTCTAGGCCGCCTTCTTCTTAATAGGGACCAGTTTAAAAGAAATGGTTTTATTGTGCAGCCACTCATTGAGTTCACCATTTTTTCTAAGGCAAGTAATAAAGGCTAGGCTAGAGCTACCCTCACGGCTCCAACTCATGCCGTTGTGTTTTTGACGTTTCGCTACAATAATGTCGTTGGCCTTTTCCCCTCTATTGCTTGAATTTCTTAACCCAAGGGCCTTACGTAGGGCATAACAAGGAATATAAAAACGCATACGATTTAAATAATCGATTAATTGTTTTATTTTCTCATTGTTTCTGATTTTTTTGCTATCTATATTATTTAATATCGCAATAGCGCCATCAACATCACCGCGCCAAAGCAGC
>JAISZP010000043.1 GCA_031269135.1 Deltaproteobacteria bacterium
AGATGACCTGGTTGACGGCTTTGGGGATGACCACCTTGGGATTGCCGGTTTCAGCCGCCGCCACGCCTATGGTTTCAAGACCGGAAAAAGCGAAAACGACGGCAGGCATGGCCAAGAACATGCCGCCGAGGCCGTTTGGGAAAAATCCGCTCTTGCCGACAAATTCCGCCGCGCCGTCAGGCGGGGAGGGAGCCCATAAATTGGTCAGAGACGCGCCGGGCACTATGCCTGCCGCCAGTATGTAGACGCCGAAAACGATCATCAACGTGATGGCTACGATCTTGATCAAGCTGAACCAGAATTCCATTTCTCCGAAGGCGTTGACGGTCATAAGATTGATGCCGTTGATCATGACGAAAAAAATGAATGTCCAGACCCAGGTGGGCACGTTCGGAAACCAATAGGTCATGAAAGCCGCCGCGGCCGTCAATTCGGTGATGGCGACCAGCGCTATCAGCAGCCAATAGGTCCACCCCGATAGAAAACCGGCATAATCGCTGATGTATTTGTAGGAGAAATAGCTGAAAGAGCCTGATACCGGCTCCTGAACCGCCATTTCTCCCAGCTGGCGCATAATTGCGAAGGCGACGAAACCGACCAGGGCATAAGCCAGGATAAGCGACGGGCCGGCGGTTTTAATCGCGAAATAGCTTCCCAAAAACAGACCGACGCCGATGGCCCCGCCAAGAGCCATCAGTTGTATGTGCCGATTCTTCAGACCTCTTTTGAGAGGTTCGCTGCGGCAGTTGGTTTGAACATCTTCCATTTGAAAGTTCACCTTACGAGTCTGAAGTCGTTCAATTTTTTAGGCGAAGGGTCGGTGTGCATATTAGGACTGCGTACATATTAGGTCTGAGTACATATGAGTACATATTAGTCGATCTGCCGCATTAGGGTCGGCGCAGAGTGTTTTGGGCGGTGCAGAGCATTATAGGCAATGCCCATTGAGATGAATTGCTCGCGGACGACTGCGCCGATGGTGTGCGCAAAAGGCATTGATGCGGCGGTCGATGGAACAAACTGCCGCGTCTCTCACGGCGGCCTCCGTCGAGGGTGCAAAGTGCCGGGATGCTTGGATGAAGTCGAAAAGAAGGAACCGATGGACCACCCGAACATGATAACACATCCGAAAGAGCCGGTTCGGATTATGTCGTTCGGGATGGCGTCGGATTGTGTTCGAATGTTTAGGCCCCCAAAATCGATCGGCTTAGCCGAAGTCGATCTATTTAGCGAAGTCGATCGGCTTAGCGAAAATCGATCGATTTAGCGAAGTCGAACAGAAAAAGCGGGTACTCTTGTTTCGTGTCCGGAATTAAAAAAACGACGGCGACATCATCTGGGAAGATAAACTCAAAAAAATCAAGAGCGGATGCGTCTTGTCGAAAAAGTGTTGCAACATTAAATAGATAGAGGACAAGAATCGATAGATGACAGGAAAATCATTGATTCATCAAAGAATTTATTGACGCGTCAATGAATCTGCAAATCCTTTCAACTAATCGATCTTGTCCTCAAATTTTAAACTGACGATGAATTTGAACCTGACGATGAATTTAAACTTGGCGATGAATTCGATCCGGGCGCTCCAAAACCGCTGTGAACCTATCTTTAATTCGTCGAAAGCTTTAATTCTGCGAAAGAGAGTCTAGTATCTCCTTTGCGGTGGCCGTAGCAGTTCCTACTTTTCCGACGACTATGGCGGCGGCCAAGGTCGCGATTTCCGCACCGGCTTCCAAGGAAAGATTCGCCGCCAAGGCGCAGGACATGGCCGCCACCACAGTGTCGCCGGCGCCGCTGACGTCGAAGACTTCTTTGGCCTTGGTCGGGAAATGCCTGACTTCGCCTGAATTCAAAAGAAGGGTCATCCCGTCTTCGCTTCTGGTGATTAAAAGGTTTTTCAGCCCGTGACGCTTCATCAGCTCCAAGCCGGCCTCCGTCAATACCTCTTGAGGAGAACGGGCGATATCCCGACCTGCCGCCAGGGCTAATTCCTGCCGATTGGGAGTGACTAAATCGGCTCCTCGGTAGCGACCGTAATCCGAGCCTTTGGGATCGACCACCACCGGTTTTCCTCTCTTATCGGCCTGGTCTAAAACCCAGGCGCACATCCGAGTCGACAAGACCCCTTTTCCATAGTCGGATAAGACTACCGCCGAAACATCGTCCAAGCGGCTCAAGACCGCTTGTTGATAACGAGCCGTCGCTTGATCGGAAAGAGGGCTTTGAGACTCCTCGTCGAAGCGCGCCACTTGCTGAATTCCAGCGATGATTCTTGTCTTGATGGTGGTCGGGCGATCAGGATCTTGAATAAGGGGCGGGGAGAGGGGGTCTACGGCCTTTTCCAGCAAAAGTTTCAGAGTTTCCGCCTCGGCGTCGCGGCCCGCCAAACCCACAGCCATTGGAGCGCCGCCTAGGGATTTGACGTTCATGACGACGTTTCCCAAGCCCCCGGGCATGTGGGTCTTGCGTTTGACGTTTATTATGGGCACCGGCGCCTCCGGCGAAAGGCGGGTGGCCAGGCCGTAGATGTAGCGGTCGAGCATCAGATCGCCGAGGCATAAGACCTTGGCGGAGGCGATTTTTTGAAGGGTTTGCTGGGTCCTGTTAAGCATCGAGAGCCTTTTAATGGAGAGCCTTTTTATCGAAAGCCTTTTATTGAGAGCCTTTTACGAGAGTTTTTTTAAGAGCTTTTTTTATCGAGAGCTTTTTTCCCGAGAGTTTAGAACGTCTCTCGGCTAATACTCGGCGTATCCCCAGGGGTTGGAGACGTCGTGACTTTGAATGTCGTTATACTGGCTAAAAGGGAGAGCGTAGCTCAACTGCTCGAAAAAATCGACCGTAATGAACGCTTTTTTCTCTAAATGGTAGACGGCTTGTCCTATCCCATCGTTTATGCATAAATATATTTCGGCAAGGTGATGTCCTTTTTGGTCTGGGGACTGCGTCGGAGTTTGGCGTTCGGAGAAAAAGTTCAAGGCGTTTTCCAATTCGTCCAAGCTGGTGTTGACGGTCACTGAACGGGTCATCTTATGGACGGCTTCTTCTAAATCCAAGATCTCGGTCACGTTGATTTTTCGCCGGTATTTTTTTTCCTCATTTTGTTTCTCCAAGACCCCATCGATCAACACCAACCGACCGTTTTCCACCAGGGAAGTTTTTTTCTTGTATACGTTGTTCCACATGACCAACTCCACGGTAGAGCCGTCGGAGTCCTCCAAGGCGGCGAAGACGAAGGGTTTGCCGTTTTTTCCCACCTTTTCGTTGATTGACGTCAACGTCCCGCAGAGTCTGAGTTTCGAGCCGTCGCCGACGCGTTCGATCTCGCTTATGTTTATGTTGCGCATGGCCGCCATGGCCGCTTCAAAGCGGGCTAAAGGGTGCCCGGAGACGTAAAACCCTAAAAGCTCTTTTTCCAAAGCCAGTCTTTCCGTCTCGCTGAGAGGGGCCGCCTCCGGCCAAACTCTCTGTTTGGCCGGAGGCGCGGGGAGAACTGAAAAGAGGTTGGCGGAAGAGCTTTTAAGCTTTTTTTGGCGTGAGGCGGCCCCTTGCTCGATGGCTTGGTCGAGAACAGCCAACAAGCTTTCTCTCGGCGCTCCGCCGGAGCGGTCGAAGGCCCCGCATTTTATGAGGGCTTCTATGACCCGGCGATTCACTTTTTGACTGCCCGCCCTTTGGCAGAAATCGAAGATGTCCGCGAAAGGCTTTTTCTTTCGAGCGTTGATTATGGCTTCTATGGCCGTCTGCCCTAAACCCTTGACGGCTCCCAGGCCGAAGAGGATGCTGTCGTCGGCCACGCTGAATTCGAAGTCGGAGGAGTTGACGTCGGGAGGCAGGACCGCGATTTTACGTTTGCGGCATTCTCTGATGATGGTGCTTATTTTCTCATGGTCGCTCTTCTCGGAGGTCATTAGGGCGGCCAAAAATTCCAGAGGGTAATGAGCCTTGAGCCAAGCGGTTCGGAAGGTGACTACGGCATATCCGGCGCTGTGCGATTTATTGAAGCCGTATTGGGCGAATTCGGCCATTAAGGCGAAGATGCGCTCGGCTTTGTCTACAGGGATGTCATTGGCTTTGGCCCCGTCCATGAAGCGGGTTTTGTGTTTTCGCATGACCTCGGGGAGTTTTTTGCCCATGGCCTTTCTTAAGAGGTCGGCTTCTCCCAAGCTGTAACCGGCTAGAGACTGGGCGATGCGCATGACCTGCTCTTGGTAGAGGATGACTCCCAGGGTTTCGGAAAGAATCGGCCTGAGCTGCTCGACTACGTAGTGGGGCTGTTCTTGGCCGTGTTTTATTCTTATGTATTCGTCGACCATGCCGCTGTTGATGGGACCGGGCCGGTAGATGGCGACCAAAGTGATGATGTCTTCCAGGCACTGAGGTTTAAGGCGCATCAGCACTCCTCGAATCCCGGCGCTTTCAAGCTGGAATATTCCGCTGACTTCGCCTCTCGCCAGCAGTTCATAGGTAAGCGGGTCTTTGAAGTCGAGAGCGTCCAAATCCTCTTTTATCCCTTTTTCGGCCAAGAGTCTTAGGCAGTGCTTGATCAACGTCAGAGTCTTCAAGCCTAGAAAGTCGAACTTTATAAGTCCGTTATCTTCCACTCCTCCCAATTCGTATTGGGTTATGACCTGGATTTTGCGTCCGTTTTCCTCAGGCGACTTGGAATCGCAGCAAAGAGGCAGATGATCCATAAGCGGGCGGTCGCCTATGACTACGCCGGAGGCGTGGATGGAGGTGTGGCGGGGGAGGTTTTCCAAGACAAGGGCGTATTCGATCAATTTTTTTATTTCAGGGTCGTTTTCGGAAACGTCTTTTAAAGCGGGGTTGCTTTCTATAGCTGCTTTTAAGGAGATGTTCAACTGGTTCGGGATCATCTTGGCGATGGCGTCTACGGACGCGTACGGCAAGCCTAAGGCCCGCCCGACGTCTCTGACGACCGCTTTTGCCTTCATTTGCCCCAGCGTTATGATCTGGGCCACATAATCGCTGCCGCCGTAAGTGTCGGTCACGTAGCGAATCACTTCGTTTCGGCCTTCCGCGCAAAAGTCGACATCTATATCAGGCATGGAAATGCGCTCGGGGTTTAGAAAACGCTCAAAAAGAAGACCGTAATGAATGGGATCGACGTCGGTGATGCCCAAACACCAGGCGGCTAGGCTGCCGACCGCCGAACCGCGTCCGGGTCCCACGGGAATGCTCTTGCTTTTGGCCCAGGCGACGAAATCGGCGACTATCAGAAAGTAGCCGGGAAACCCCACTTGGTTGATGATGCCGATCTCATGCTCCAGGCGTTTTTCGTAGACGGCTCTTTGCTCGTCCGTCAGCGCGATTCCGCGACTCGCGAAATCGTCGAGGCGACTTTCAAGTCCGGCCGTCGCCTGCTGGATAAGCCTTTGATCGAGACCGACGTCGGACTCTTCGGCGCCGGGAATGGCGGGAAAATAATAGGTTTTCTTGGGAAAAACAATGTCGCAGTTGGCGGCGATCTCCAGAGTGTTGCTCAAAGCCTCAGGGCACCACTTGAAGCTCTCCTGCATCTCCTGGGGACTTTTAAAGTAGAATTCAGGGGATTCCATCCTCATCCTTTTTTCGTCTTTTAAAGTCTTGCCCGTCTGTATGCATAAAAGAACGTCATGGGCCTCCCAGTGCTCCTTCAAAAGGTAGTGACAGTCGTTGGTGGCGACCAAAGGAAGGCCCA
>JAISZP010000110.1 GCA_031269135.1 Deltaproteobacteria bacterium
GTATAAAAAATCATCTAAAAGTCCACTATTTGAGCATGAAAATAGATACAAAACATATTGTTCTTTTCTTTGCAAAGCTCTAGAAAGAGCAAACCGACATGAAGAAATAACTGATGAACTTATAAGAAATTCACAGACGATAGTATGATTTTGTTTTGATATTTAGCGGCATTTTTCCCTCTATTTATTAAATTTCTTAACATAAGGGCCTTTTTTGGACATGCTTGACGCCAAGCATTGTGCTGATTGGGATAGATGGCTGCAGGCGCGGTAATCTCAAAAGTAAATATCGACAATGCGCTTTACCTGCAGTCCGGCCCACAAGTTTATGAAGCGGTGAATGCTTTGATTGAGCGTTCTCCGCATACTTTCAACCAAAATACTTGCAAAAGACGCTTGCCGCCGAAACGCCGACAACCAGCCGCTTGCCTCTTTACCGCCGTCATTAGCGTCTTCCCCAGAAGCGCCTTCCCCAGAAAACCACATATAGCGGTTTCAATCGGTCATAGTAAAGCAAATCATCACACTTTCATCATAAAATGATGAATATCCAGCATAAATGTCAAGTTTGAATTTAATGGGCGAGCTAAGTCGGCCTTGAGTCGCCGCAATTTTGCGACTCGCTGAAAGCTTATTGAACTCAGCAAGTTGCAATTTTTAAGCTAGATAACCTGCAAAGTCCTGCTAAAATCAAAAATTTAAACCTAATCGCCAGATAAAGACTATCATATAAATGGCTTGATATGTCTTCTTAACTTTACAACTTGATTATTTCACATCATAACGATAGCATCATCATAAAATAAGCGCCTCTAGAAGCTTATGCTTTTGAGGTTTGCTTTTTTATTTATCTGCGGTTACAATCTTTAAATTCGACTGATGAATCATATCATACGAGCCTAGCCGCTTGTTCACGAGGTTTGTTTTATCATGACCAATAGACTGCTCTACGAGGGTAAAGCTAAAAAAGTCTTTGAAACCGACCATCCCTACGAGGTGTTGGTTTACTTCAAAGACGACGCCACAGCCTTCAACGGCGTGAAAAAAGGCCAAATACACTCCAAAGGCATCTTGAACAATGCCATCAGTTCCCTGTTCTTCGAGCTTCTCGACAGCCGCGGGGTAAAGAGCCACTTCGTCAAAAAAATTGATGAACGCTCGATGTTGGTTAAAAAACTAAAGATCATCCAAATCGAGGTGGTGGTCAGAAACATCGCCGCAGGCAGCCTCTCTCAGCGCATCGGGTGGCCGGAAGGAAAAATCCTGCCTAAGCCCGTGCTGGAATTTTATCTTAAAGACGACGCCCTCGGCGATCCTCTGATAAACGACTATCACATAGCCGCTTTAGGCATAGCCACACCCCAGCAGCTCGAGCATCTGGCCGATCAATCTCTTAAGATCAACGCCATCCTCTCGGAGCACCTTTTAGCTCGTAAAGTCAAGCTGGTCGATTTTAAATTGGAATTCGGAATGAGCGATCAAGAGATTCTCTTGGGCGACGAGATCTCTCCCGACACCTGCCGCTTCTGGGACGCCGAGACGAACCAAAAACTCGACAAAGACCGCTTTCGTCGCGACCTAGGGGACGTCGAAGAAGCTTATCAAGAAATATATAACCGTCTTAAAGGTTAAGTTCCTCATCTTCTCCCAACTCCATCTTCACCTTTGACGTAAGGCGTTTAGACCTTACGGCTAGGAGTCCCTATGAAATTTAAGGCTTCCGTCAAGGTAATGCTCAAGCAAAGCGTTCTGGATCCTCAAGGCGCGACTCTGGAGAGAGCTCTCAAGTCCATGGGCCATCAAAACGTCGACTCCATTAGAGTGGGAAAATTAATCGAGCTTATATTGGATGAAGATGACGAAAAAAAAGCCGAGGCGGCGGTCGACGCCTGGGCCGATGAGCTTCTGGCCAATCCAGTGATGGAAAACTACTCTTACACTATCGAGTCAATCTTATGAGCGTCAAATGCGCGGTAATCGTCTTCCCAGGCTCCAATTGCGACCAAGACAACGTCAGGAGTTGGCGGGCCGTGACGGGCCTCGCCGCCGAATTGGTTTGGCACAAAGAACGCAGCATCGATAACTACGATCTCATCATAATACCGGGCGGTTTTTCTTTCGGCGACTATTTGCGCACGGGAGCCATCGCCAGGTTTTCTCCGATCATGAGCGAGGTCGCCCGTTTAGCCGGTCAAGGTCGTCTAGTGCTGGGCATCTGCAACGGCTTTCAGATCCTGACGGAAGCCAGATTGTTGCCGGGCGCCTTGATTCGCAACAGAAACTTGAAATACCTTTGCCGCGATGTGCTGTTGCGGGTTGAAAACAACAACACGGCTTTCACCTCCGATTATCGAAACGGACAGGTCATACGCATACCCATATCGCACGGAGAAGGCGGATATAGCGCCGGCCCCAGAGATCTGCAAGCGTTGTTGGACGACGATAGAGTGTTGCTGCGTTACTGCGCGGCCGACGGAAGCGTTTCGCCCGATGACGCTCCCAACGGTTCAATGCTCAACATCGCCGGGATCATCAATAAAAAGGGAAACGTCTTTGGTCTTATGCCCCACCCTGAGCGCTTGGCCGAAGAGGAACTGGGCGGCGCCGACGGTCGCGCCATGTTCACCTCCATACTTAAGACCTTAATCGGAGGCTCAGCAAGATGACCAGCACAGAGGCCCTTTTCCGGGAACACGGCCTGACGGAACATGAATACGATTTGATTGTCGAAATGATGGGCCGCACTCCCAACTACCTTGAGCTCTCGCTTTTCGGCGTCATGTGGTCGGAGCACTGCGGCTATAAAAATTCCAAAGCGCATTTGAAGAAGTTTCCGACCAAAGGACCCCACGTCCTTCAAGGTCCGGGAGAAAACGCCGGCGTGATTGATATAGGAGACGGCTTGGCGGTCGCCTTTAAGATGGAGAGCCACAACCATCCTTCCGCCATCGAGCCTTACCAAGGAGCGGCGACCGGCGTGGGCGGCATAATCCGCGACATCTTCGCCATGGGCGCCAGACCTATCGCCTCTCTGGATTCCTTAAGATTCGGCGACATAAACGATGCTAGAGTCAAGCGCCTCTTAAACGGCGTGGTCGAGGGCATCGGCGGGTACGGCAACTGCATGGGCATTCCGACGGTTGCGGGAGATCTTTACTTTCATCCTTCCTTTCAAGGAAACCCCCTGGTCAACGCCATGTGCGTCGGACTCTTACGCAGCGACGCCATCTACCGAGGACAAGCGACAGGCGCCGAAAACATCGTCATGCTGGTGGGAGCAAGGACAGGACGGGACGGACTAAAAGGCGCCAGCTTCGCCTCCGAGGAATTGAGCGACAAAGACCACGATAAACGTCCCAACGTTCAGGTCGGCGACCCTTTTATGGAAAAGCTCTTGATGGAAGCCACCTTGGAGATCTTGAAAGAAGGCTTGGTGGTCGGACTCCAGGACTTAGGCGCCGCAGGCCTGACCTCTTCAAGCGCCGAGATGGCCGGGCGGGCCGGCAGCGGCTTGTACATAGATTTAGACCGCGTGCCTTTAAGAGAAGAAGGCTTGCTGGACTGGGAAATCATGCTCTCGGAATCGCAGGAGCGTATGCTTTTGGTGGTTCAGCCGAGCAAAGCCCAGGCGATCGAAAAGATTTTCGACAAGTGGGACCTATTGGCTGAGCCGATAGGTAAAGTGACCGAAGACGGACTATTCGCCATAAAGCGGGGAGATAAAGTGCTTGCCGCCGTCCCGGCGAAATTTCTCACAGACCAGGTTCCGATCTATAACCGCGAGCAGAAAGAACCTTCTTACCATCAACGTCTTAAACAGGTGGAGCCGACAGCCGTAAAGCAATATAAAGATTACAGCGGACTGTTGAAGCGCCTATTGTCCAGCCCTAACCTATGCTCCAGGCATTGGGTCTACGATCAATACGACCACATGGTCGGCTTAAACACCGTCGTCCGTCCCGGCGGCGACGCCGCCTTGTTGAGGATACCCGGCAGCCGCAAAGGTTTGGCCATGAGTTCGGATTGCAATAGCCGCTATGTTTACCTGGATCCCCACTTGGGAGCGGCCATAGCCGTAGCTGAAGCCGCTTTAAACGTGGCTGTCGTGGGAGCTAAGCCTCTAGCGCTTACTAATTGCCTGAACTTCGGCAATCCTGAAAACCCCGAGATTTACTGGCAGTTCGTCAAAGCGACCGACGGATTGGCTCAGGCCGCCTCGGCTCTGGAGACCCCGGTCACCGGCGGAAACGTAAGTTTCTACAACGAATACGACGGGCGGGCCATCTACCCTACCCCCACCATCGGCATGATTGGACTCATCGAAGAGCTTAGCGACCACCTGACCTGCCATTTTAAGGAGCCTGACCACCTTGTCGTTTTGGTGGGCGAAACCAAGGAAGAACTTGGAGCCAGCGAAGCCCATCACCTGCTGACGGGCAGAGATGAAGGCCCGGTGCCGACGTTGGATCTGGCTGCGGCCAAAAGACTCAATGAATTTTTGGTTCAGGCCGCTCAAAAACGTCTTTTGGCTTCAGCTCACGACTGCGCCGACGGCGGATTGAGCGTGGCTTTGGCGGAGTGCTGTTTTCCGTTGGGACTGGGAGTGGAGTTGGAATTTTCCGGCGACGTCTCGGCGGCGGCGACTTTTTTCGGCGAAAGTCAGTCTAGAGTGGTCGTCAGCCTCGCTCCGGATCGACTGAACGACGCAGTAAGCCTGCTCGCGAGCAAAGACCTTCCTTATGCCGTCCTGGGACGAGTATGCGGCGACGACAAATTCATCATCAAATACAATTCCGAGACCTTAAACGCCAGCGTTTCGGAACTCCGTCTCGCCTGGTCTGCCGCTCTGCCGAAGGCGACGGCCATTTAAAAGCCTTTAAATATTATAGACGTCTTGTCTATGCTTCATCTATGCTTCATCTATGC
>JAISZP010000122.1 GCA_031269135.1 Deltaproteobacteria bacterium
GCTTTATTTCTTGGCTTGCTTTCTTGCCCGGCTTTCCTGGCCCTAATTAGATGTAAAACTATCTAGATCTGGAACTATTCCGAGCAATCGACCTAATGTCGGAGTTCAATCACCCGAAACGCCCTGAGGCGCGTTTTTCAAAATAAGCCATCACCATACCGTAAACCAAGAGGAGTCGGACGTGAAAATAATATCTAAAATTGCGGTTATAGCTGTCTTTCTGATGATTTTTCCATTTGTTGGGGCGCTCCAAGCGCAAGAAACGTTAAAAATCGGGTTTTCTGGAGCTTTAACACGCGCTTTCGCGCCATACGGTCTATCCAATCTTTATGGAATGGAATGCGCCGTCAACGAAATCAACGCTGCGGGCGGCGTTCTCGGCAAACAGGTTGAAATAGTGCCGTTGGACGATGAATGTGAACCGGAGAATGCGATAGCTGTAGCCAAAGAATTCATAAAACAAGGCATCACGCTTATCATCGGTCACAGTTGCTCCGAGGCGACCGAAGCCGCCCTTGAGGTCTACGGCGACAAAGCCCTGGTCATATCCGGCTCGGCGACTAAGACTTCCTTGACTGAGAGCGGCAAGAATCCTTATTTCTTTAGAACCGGCTTGCGCGACGACGCCGCGACCGGCAGCCAGATCCAGTATTTGAAGGACAAAGGCTTTAAAAATGTCGCCATCGTTCACGACGACACGGATTACGGCGTCGGCGTTTCCGAAATCATCAACGCCAAACTGACGTCCGACCCCTCCGGCATATCGGTCGCCCTTTTTGAAGGGATCAACAGCGCGGAAGATTCCTTCGACAAGATCATTTCACAAATAGCCGCTAGTAAAGCCGATGTCTTAGTCTGGACCGGCGTATACAATGACGCGACCAAACTCATCATAGGCTTGAAAGACAAGGGTTTAAATCTCCCAATTTTGAGTTCCGACGCCCTCTTCACCCAATCCTTCATAAACCAGGCAGGCTTAAACGCTGAAGGCATAGTGTTGTCCGTCGCGACAGACCCCTCAACCAGCAAAGAAGCCCAGCAGGCCATAAAAGACCACCACTCCCGCCACGCTGAAGATATCGGCCCTTATTTCTTCAACGCCGCCGGGGCCACTAAGGCTCTATTGGCCGCGGTGAGCAGCGTCGGCAACACGACGGATCTGGCTGCGATAAAAAAACACCTGGGCGAAGACACTGTAGAGACGATACAGGGACCGGTACGTTTCGATTCCAAAGGCGACATAATAGGCGTCAAAATCCAATTAGTCATCGTTAAAGATGGGAAATTCGTTCCTCTAACCAATTAAAAAATTCGTAAATTTAAAGTTTTAAGTCGTCGGCGCATTTCAGCGTAATGACGCCGCATCATCATTTCGCGCAGACGTGGACGACTTGAAAACTTTTAAAAGCGAAACTCTGTTGCGGTTTTTGCATTTCAACAGTTCCATGGAGGGCGATAGAGTCGCACCGTCTCGATGAGCAAGACGACTTTTACCGTCTAAAACATTTTTCAGTCTAAAACAATGATTGCCGCAAGCAGAGGTTCGTCAGGAAACAGACGGACCGATTCGTCCCGATTTTTTCAGAAAACCTTTTTTGCCGGAAATATTGTCCATACGTTAGATCGCCTATGATTGCCGACTAAGGAGCCGATATAAGCGTGCCCTTGCCTCTCGCCATCAACAAGCCTCTTGAATTGACCTTTACGGCCGACGATACTGTGGCGCTTCAAGGAGACCTCGACGCCACCGTACCGGCGAAGGTGTGGGATAAACTGCTCAAAAGACCCGCATCCGCTTCATCCGCTTCTATCGCGCCTTCAAAGTCCTTAACTTTGGATCTCAGTGGTTTGACGGTCTTGGATCTCAACGGCGCCGCTCAACTTTTGTGGCTTAAAAGCATTTTTGAAAAAAAAGAGATGACCGTCTCCATTAAAGATGTCCCGGAAAACTTCAGCCCAATCTGGGATTTAGCCTGTCGGACTTTGGCGCCTCGCGCTCCCCTTCCGTCTAAAGATACGCTTATAGAAACCGTTGGGCATCATTTCTCCGACTTCTTCAAAGACATGACGGCTCTGATCGCTTTTCTCGGAGAAGTGATCGCCAATTTCATCCTGTTGATCCCGCACCCCTTGAAAGTGCGCTGGAAAACAACTCTGGCCATAACTGAAAAAGCTGTCGTGAACGCCCTTCCGGTGACGGCTTTGGTCGCCTTTTTGGTGGGCTTGATCTTGGCCTTTCAGGCGGCCATGTTTATGAAGCTGTTCGGGGTGGACATCTTTGTGGCCGACCTGGTGGGGCTGTCGATCATAAGAGAGCTTGGAACCCTTCTGACGGCCATAGTCCTGACCGGTCGAAGCGGCTCGGCTTTTTCCGCCGAACTCGGCGCTATGAAGATAAACCAGGAGATAGACGCCTTTCTCACTATGGGACTCTCGCCGACGAGAGATTTGGCGCTCCCCAGAGTGATAGCCCTCACCTTGGCCACGCCTTTATTGACCATCTTGGCCGACTTCGCCGGTCTTCTCGGCGGAAATGTGGTCATGATCACCAGAGGCTACCCCGTGAGCGTCTTTTGGACCGAACTTTCGGGACACTTAAGCACTTCCGATTTAGGCACCGGCCTTTTCAAGTCCTTGGTCTTCGGTTTCACCGTAGCCGCCATCGGCTGCCAAAGGGGACTCGCGACCGGTTCCGGCCCCGGCGCCGTAGGCGAGGCCACCACCAAAGGGGTCGTCACCAATATCGTGGTTCTGGCGACTCTCGACAGCGTCTTCGCGGTGCTCTTTTATGTCCTCAACTGGTGAAAACGCTCCCAAAGAATTCGTGTATCCGGTCGAGGTGGAAAAACTCGACGTGGGCTACCCTGAGCAAAGGGTGCTGTTGGAAAAGATAAGCTTTAAGGTGGCTCCCGGCGAGATAGTGGGGCTTCTTGGCCCAAGCGGCTGCGGCAAGAGCACCCTTCTTAGACACCTAGTCGGACTAGAGCCGATAAAAAGCGGTCAGATTCGCCTTTTCGGCCAAGATCTATGGGCGGGCGGCGGCGTCCATATCGACTCTCTGAGGCGGAAATTCGGCATAATGTATCAAGGCGGCGCTCTTTTTGGAAATTTGAATCTGATTGAAAATGTGGCCATGCCTCTCAAAGAATTTTCCAATCTGCCGCAAGGGGCCATCATGGTCGCGGCCAGGTTGAAATTGTCTCTGGTAGGTCTTGAGGGTTTCGAGCATCACCTGCCTTCATCTCTTTCAGGCGGCATGCAAAAGCGGGCGGCCATCGCCAGAGCGCTATCCCTCGAACCCAAGCTGCTGTTTCTCGACGAGCCTTCCGCAGGTCTCGATCCGGTGACCTCCGCCGGGCTTGACGGTCTGATCGTGACCTTAGCCAGAAACCTTAATCTGGCCTTCGTGATCGTCACCCATGAACTTGGAAGCATCATGACCACCATCGACAGAGCGATCCTTTTCGACAAGGAAAAAAAGGGAATCGTCGCCGAAGGCACCCCTGATTTTTTGGCCAATCACTCGGAGACCCTGGAAGCTAAAGCTTTTTTCCGCAGGGGATCAAATAATAGTCGGACGACTCATGCCTAAAAAGACCAGTTATTTAAAGATAGGTATATTCACCATATCCGCCCTGGCGCTATTGGCCGTCGCCGTGCTCTTCTTCGGCCTGAGCTCGGTTTTCAAGCCGGCGCTCGAGTGCGAGACGTACTTTAATTACTCCGTTCAAGGACTATCGGTGGGGGGACCTGTAAATTTTCGAGGAATCAAGGTGGGTCAGGTCTCAGCCGTCAATATCCCGCAGGTTTTCGCTCCAAATGGACACCAGATGGTCAGGGTCGAATTCTTCATCTTCCCGGATCTGTTGTTGTCCAACCCGGCGGCCACCGTCGAAGATGCGCGGGCGATCGTGCAAGAGCAGATCAAAAACAACCTGATGTGCTACCTCTCCTACCAAGGCGTCTCGGGCCTCGGCTATTTGGATTTGGATTACGTCACCGACAATACGGCTCCCGAACCTGTCGTCGCCATCGAGTCGACGAGAATCACCGTCCCCAGCGCCCGCGGATCGGTTTTAACTATTGGAGAATCGCTGAGCGGGATCCTTAAATCATTAAAAACCGTCGATTTCACCGCCTTGAATAAGTCAATGACCGACTCCTTCAACCAAGTCGCCGCGCTGTCGGAGTCGCTGACTTCCAATACCGAAAATCTAGCCGTCAGTCTGACCGAGACGTTGGAGACCATAAAGACCACCACCACTCGACTGGGAGCTTTGGCTTCTTCTCTCGAGGGCGACTTCAAAGAGGTCGAGCTGTCGAAAGTCACGACGGAGCTGGTCCAATCCCTGAGGCAATTACGAGCCGTATTGACTCAAGCGGAAAATATCCTTAGAGCGCCTCGCAACACCCTCCCATCAACCATGGATAATTTAAGAGTCATGTCCGAAAACTTTAGAGATCTCTCCGAGATGGCCAAACGCTACCCCAGCCAAGTCCTCTTTGGTCAACCTCCCAAGCAGGAGGTCAAGTGAAAGCGCTCACCAAAATCTTCATCGCGGCGTCGCTGTCGTTTTTCATCTGCGGCTGCGGCCTCTCCCAGCCCTACCCCGTCATCAGATCTTTCACGCTGGAGTTGCAAGGGCAACAATTACAAGCGCAACAAATGCAAGGGCAGTCCAAGCGCGAAACTCTTTCCTTGAAAAAGCCCTTCGTCCAGGTGACGGCAAGCGGCTCGGTCGCCTCTTACGAAACGAGAAAACTCATCCATAAGGTAGGCCCCAACGAACTTTCGGAAGACTTCTACAACGAATTCACCGGCATGCCCGCCAGGATGGTCGCAGACGAAACCGCCCGCTTTTTGGATTCAGGGCCTCTGGCGCACGCGGACCGGACTGTGAGCCTAAAAGGTCCGGATTATGTTTTAGAGCTGTTCCTCCAGACTTTTCACGGCGACTATACTCTACCTACGCCCCAGGCGACAGTGGAAGTCAGATTCACTTTCACCGACGCCAAGAGAGGGGAGGCCGTCCTACTCGCCAAAACTTACCGGGGCGCCTGCCCGATTGCGGCTCAAGGCGATGCTCCTTCGGAATTGGTCTCAGCTTTAGGCTCGGCTCTGACCGAGATCTTGACCGAACTCCAAATCGATCTTAAGAAGGCCATCGACGGCGGACGAAAAAATGCCTTCTAAAGAATTATTTCTCGTATTGGTCTCAGTTTTTTTAGGTTTCATCTGCATGGGGTTGGCCCCGCAATATCCCGAGTTTTGGGTGACGCTCTTGCTCTTTGGGTTATTGCTGGCTTTATTCAACGGTCCCAAAATCTTATCCAGTCTTTTCTCCCTTTTTGCTCCTTCCAAGCGCAGATTCTGGCGAACTTTCCTCAGTCTACTGCTGGTTTTGGTCTTCATTTCAGCTTTAGGAACTTTTACCAGTCTCCCACTATTGAACCCGGCCGCTCCGCCGCAGGCGACCCTGCGAGATGAAACCCTAAAACTAGTGGAAAAAATCGAGGTCCCCGTCAAAATCGAA
>JAISZP010000145.1 GCA_031269135.1 Deltaproteobacteria bacterium
CTAAAAGACGAAACCTGGCATGGACTTGCTTGGGAGCAAGACGGCGGCGGCATCGACCGATTCGCCTTGGCCCCTACTCCCGATTACAGCAAAGCCTTCTTCACCTTATCCCAAGGTCAGTGGAGCGCCCCTGTGGAATTTGATTTCACGGTCAAGGCGGACGGTCGAACCGAAAAGGGAGTATTTAGAGCGAAACTTATTCAGCTCTCCGATGACGCCGAGAGCTTCAGGCTGTATATTTCCGGCGTATCCGGCCGCCATGGTTTGATAGATCCCCCCAAAGCCGCAGAAAGCATTGATTTTTCCAAAGACGTCATCGCCAACGACATCGGCTTGGTAAGCTTGATCGGCGGAGCGATCGACCCTCAAACTGTTTTGGAGCTAGCCCAGTTTCATTCGAACTGGCTCCTCAATGCGGCTAAAAGCCTTCTTAAAGCCAATGCCGACTGGGATCTGTTTTACATCCACTCCCACAATATAGATTGGTTTTACCACGCTTTTTTAAGCGACATCGACAGCGACGATCCCAAGATCAGAAAACCAGCCCTGGATATGGAGCGAGAGATTTACCAAATTGAAGACCGCTTCCTGGGAAGCCTTTTGGAGCACTTCGACCGCAGCGATCTTGTCTGTTTGTGCTCCGACCACGGCGCCACTCCGCTGGGTCCAATCTTTAATACCGCTGAGGCTTTGAAGGCCAAGAATTTGTGCAGTTACGAAAAGCGCAAATCGGAAAACTACTGGGACATCTACGAGGAAAGCGAGGGGTTCGACTATGTCCTGGATGTGACGCGGTCTAAGGCGATTCCGCAAAAATACATGTTCGTCTATGTGAATTTGGAGAAATACCCGGGCGGCATCGTCAAAAGCGAAGATTACGAAAAAGTGCGGGACGAAATCATTGACGCCTTGCTTGATTACCGCCACCCGAAGACGAATGCTCGCCCGGTTTTGCTGGCGGTGCGCAAAGAGGACGCCAGAGTCTTCGGCATGGGAGGCATACAATCGGGAGACGTCGTGTATGCGCTCAAGCCTGAATATATGGCTGAGCATGGCTATGGATTCCCGACCGGCCAGAGCGGTTGCGGGAGTTTAAAAAATATTTTGCTGTTTCGAGGACCAAACATCAAGAAAAATTATATCTATGACCGTCCTCGGTGGTTGGCCGATATCGTGCCGACCATATGCGCTTCGACGGGCGGCCCTATTCCCGAAGACGTCGAGGGCGCCATTATTTATCAAATTTTTGAAGACTTCAGTCATGACTGAATTTTTCGCATCAACCTTAATTTAAAGTGACCATAATTTTATGCGACGATAACTTTAGCAGCTAGAATTTCAAGTAGCTTTAATTTTAAGCGACAAGAATTTTAAGCAACTATGTAAATATAATTTTAAGTGAATATAGAGAGCATTATGGCGGACATCAAAAGCGTTTATATCCAGGTCGAGAGATTGGAAGCCGGCAGCGGGCCAAGTTTTGAAGAGATCTTAGATAATGGAGCGGTATTTTCGAATTATGTTCACGATAAATGGCCGCCTTCCAATTTGGAAAGCGAGGCGACTGAAGGAGTTTGGGTGGAGTATGAAGAAATCTTCGGCAGACTCCAAAGCGGACAAGAACTTTCCGCTTTCGAGCTTGGCGCTGAAAATTCCGACGCCAAGTTGTCGAAACTATTGGACGCGAGCGATCGCCGAACAACCTTTGCGATAGCCTCTCCCAACAGGCTTGCCTTTTACGGATTTGGAGTCAGCGGCGGAAGATTCGATTCTCCGGCTCGCTTTTTGGACATCTTCACAACAATGGCTATGATTGGAGAATTTTATTTAGGTAAGTATCCCAGCGGCTCAGTCTTATTTGAAGCTCTTAAAAACCCGAACTTTAAACAGACTCAGATAGGAAAATTGAAAGCCGCTTTGGCGAGATTGGAAAAAATGCTCAAAAGAGACGACCGAGAGCCATGGGACAAGCATGATTGCGCTTAAAAGGGCGAGACAGTAAAGCTTCAGCGACGAAATGACGAAAGTTTTTTGTTAGCCATAGTCACACGTTTATCGGTTTCATCCATTTCAGAAGGGCGGCGAACAACTCCTGGATGTTTATGGGTTTGCTTACGTGATCGTTCATGCCGGAGGCGATGCTCAGCTCTCTGTCGCCGCTCATGGCATGGGCGGTCATGGCGACTATCGGGATTTCAGCAAATCCGTCCATGGCCCGTATGGTTTTTGTAGCCGTAAGGCCGTCCATCTCCGGCATCTGGATATCCATGAGCACTAAATCGTATTTTTTCTTTTGAACCATATCCACGGCTTCCAAGCCGTTATTGGCGATATCCACGTAAAAGCCGGCGTTGATGAGAATGCGGCTGGCCACCAGTTGGTTGACCTCGTTGTCCTCCGTCAAAAGGATTTGAGCTCCTTTGATCGGCTGCAAGTCGGTTTTTTTGATGGTGTGAGTTTTGACGCAGGTGGCTTGGGATTTGATGTCTGAAGGTTTGAGAGGTTTGCTTAACTTGAAGAAGGCTGTAAAGGCGAAGGTGCTGCCCTCGCCGAGTTTGCTGGTGCACCAGATGTTTCCGCCCATCATCTCGACTAAGCGCTTGGAAATGGTCAGGCCCAGGCCTGTGCCGCCGAATTTTCTGGTGGTGGAGGTGTCTGCCTGAGTGAAGGCGGTAAAGAGCGACTGTTGCTGTTCCTGAGTCAAGCCGATGCCGGTGTCGGTGACCTCGAAAAATAATAAGACTTTATCGTCTTGAATTTCTTTTACGCTTGCATGAACGCCGATTTCCCCATCGAAAGTGAATTTTATGGCGTTACTGGCCAAGTTGTTTAAAATCTGACCCAAGCGGACCGGGTCCCCCACCAAGTCGCAAGGGACGTCTTTATTGAGCACGAAACTAAATTCCAATCCTTTTTCCTGAGCTTTGATCCCCAACAGATTGATCATGCTGTTTAAGACGTCCATCAACTGAAACTCAGTCTGCTCCATCTCAAGCTTGCCGGCTTCAATTTTGGAGAAATCCAAGATGTCGTTGATGATGCGTAAAAGAGCCTGGGCCGCCTCCTCCGTGCGTTTTATGTAGTTGAGCTGATGGGAGTCGAGCTCGGTGTCCAACACCAGGTGCGTAAGGCCGATGATGGCGTTCATAGGCGTGCGAATCTCATGGCTCATGTTGGCGAGAAATTCGCTCTTGGCTTTGGTGCTTTCTTCAGCCAACTCTTTGGCGAGTCTGAGTTCACGTTCATGCTCCTGCATGGAGGTGAAATCAGATTCCATCTTCTTTTTTTCTTCAAAATCGAAGTGCCCGCCGATCATCCTCAGAGCCACCCCATGCTCGTCTCTGTATGCTATTCGGCCGAAATCGTAGGTCCAGATATAGCGCCCATCTTTGTGACGCATGCGTATCTCTTTGGCGTACATATCGTCTTCGCCGGAAATCACTCTTTCCAAAGCCGCATTGGCGGAATCAAGATCGTCCGGATGAACGAAACTTTCCCACTCGTCGATGGTGCCGGTTATTTCTTCGGGCTTATAACCAAGCATATCCAAGTAGACGTCGTTGAACTTTAACGTGCCGCGGGCGATATCCCAGTCCCAGGCCCCAATCCTGGCGGCTTTAAAGACGAGCTCCAACTGATCGCTTTTTTCTTTTAAGGCCAGTTCGACGGATTTTTGTTTACTGACGTCCAGCATCACCCCCATCAAGCGGAGCGCCTTTCCGTCTTGGTCGCGCTCAACCACGCGGCCTCTGTCTTGAGCCCAGACTATCGAACCGTTTCTGTGCCTTATCCTAAAATCGGCCTGGTACATTTCCGTCAGGCCCTTGCAGTGATCTTCGATAGCCTTGGCAGCTTTATGCAGATCCTCCGGAAGCAGCGCCTTCTCCCAGGTATCGACTCCGCCGGAAATTTCTTCTAGAGCGTAGCCGATTATTTCAGCCCAGCGCTTGTTGTATTTTACTTTGCCGGTAGCGATATCCCAGTCCCATGTGCCCAGTTCCGCAGCTTCAATCACAGCGGATAAGCGGTCTCGTTCCCGCACATGATTTAATGAGGCCGCCTCTTTTTCGGCGAGAGCTTGCCGGAGCGCCTGCTGAGCCTGGCGGCGTTCGTCGATTTCCTCAATTAGACCTACAATTTTCGCTTTCTTGGAAACATCGTCGCGAGACTCGCAAAGTCCGTCCATCTTAAACCAACGGTAAGCGCCGTCTTGACGGCGCTTAATACGGACTTCGACTCGAAACTGCTCGTCATAAGGCAAATCGGTCAGGACTTTGCTGAAGTCGCCGATGTCTTGAGGATGAACAAAATCTGTAAAGAAGGCGCTTAAAGGCAAACCGGAACCATTAGGCAAAGACAGACCCAAGATATTTTTAGAGCCATCATTGAAGAACGCTTTACCTGCTGCGGGATCGGCGTCGTCCAGTTCGATTTCCCAAAGACCGACGCTCCCTAAACGCAAAACTCGGCTAAGATGCTTTAAGCTTTGTTCGGTTTGATTTGGGAAGAGATCGACCTGTTTCATGATATCCGCGTTGGTGGAGCAGTTTTTCAAATCTTTAACGGTACTTTGCGAAAAAGATAAAAATTGTTGAAACTTTAAATTCAATTTTTATCTCCGTGATTGAATTCGAGTCATTTATTGAATGTCAGTCGTCAAGGCTTGGCGATCGCCTAAGGAGCGCACAATATTAAACGTTTCCAGGATGGAATATGTTTTAGACATTTTCCAGATGTCGTTGGAAACGATGTCTTGGCCTATTGATTGGGTAGAGCTTTTTTCAGGAATACTTATAATGAACGAGCAAATATTAGGGTCGATTGAAAAACTCTTGGCCTTGACAAACTTTCAGCAAGGCGCGGAAAATTATATACGCATAAATTAGGCCAAAATTTTGCGAGCTTAGAAAAAGCTCTCCAAAATAAGGAGATTCAGTTGATCGCTGACCTCAGGTATATTTGCATGATTTAGCTTTTTTGAATATTAATAATTTTAGCAATATTATGCTATAATATAAAAAATATTATATAAAAACTTCTAAAGTTTATATAGAATCATTATTATCTATAGCCTAATTTGTAAATAACGCAAACAACAAAAATTGTTGAATTTATTCGTTAATTTACACGGCACTTTAGAAAAATGCTATAAAAATTGATGCTTAGCGATAAAATGTAAGTATTTTTATGATTCAGGTTAAATTATACCTCATTCAAACCTAAAAATCAAGCACGCCGAAATAGCGATATGCCACTTGGTTAAAGCAAGTGGCTTGCTCAGCAAATAGTCCGATCCTTGAGTTCAATAAAAATTTTATATAAAATAAAAACTAACTGAAGTTAAAACAGATTTAAAGATAAATCTTAATATCATAGTAATTTAACATGCGGCAGGCAAGGATAAATTATTTTGAAAAATATTGAGTCACGGAACTTATATTAATACTTTATAGTATCTAAAACAATATTTATTTATAAATTAAGCATTAATATTTGCAACTTAGTACAAATAAGTAATT
>JAISZP010000173.1 GCA_031269135.1 Deltaproteobacteria bacterium
ATGGAACAGTGGCTCGGTCGTCAAGTGTTCAGGGTCTTTCATTTGCTTGAACGCATGTTCTGCATGACATGCGCTACGGTAGGCGCCGACGATTTCTTCGTTTGAGAAATCGCTGCGATTAGTAAATAGGGCTGTTTTTCCTAAACCATCACGCCTGATTTTGTCTAAAGCGATTTTGGATGCGCCAAATGATAGATACACATTACCACCTTCTTGGAGAATTTTGTACTTAAAGATATCTTCCATATATTCAGTCTTTAAGATGTTCTTAAGAGAGTTTTTCACGCCGTCGACCGTCGGGTATATTCCTTCGACGATTCCTCCAGAAGCATAACCATACAGATTTGACGACAGTTCACTCAATAATTTTCTCGTTTTTTCAATGTTAAGTTTTATATCTTGCAGTCGGCTTTTTTCCAACTTAGGGTCGTGTACGATTAGGGCAGTCAGGCGCTCCCCAAAAACGTCGACCTCCATACGATAAGCGCTCTGTTCGGTAAAACCATCGCCTATAAGCGGGGTATATTGTTCCTTGGGAACCGCCCACAATTCTTTTGCTTGATTCTTTTTTAATCTGCCGACATAGTTGATGGGATTATCAAATGAATCGAGCGATTTAACGTCATCATCAGAATTATTGCTGCGGTCGAATTTTGCAGCAATGTCGTTGTCGCGACTTGTCAAGATTTTACGACTGTTTTTCAGTCTGTTCATTATGCGAACGAATTCTTTCGCGTCGTTCCAATTGCCGAGGCACGTTTCGTGCATAAGAGGAATAGAAAAATCCTGGCTTGCCAGGAGCGCCAGAGCTACGACACGAAGATCGTTTCGTTTTGACTTGCAGCGGTCAAACGTCGCCGATTGACTTTCTTGCGTGGCGTCAATGTATGTGAATAAGTTGGTCGCATCATAAATTAAGTTGGAAATGTCGATTTCGTAAACAGCGAGCATTTTAGAGAGGATCGCATCCTCTATGGACTCTAAGGCTTTTTCGCTAATCTTATTGGCGTTCTTCCAAAAATTATGTCCGCTGAAAACGTCGGCATTTAAATTCGTTAGATGAGGAAGATAAGTTGTTTCATGCCAATGCTGCAGTTCTTCCGTCGATGACGGCGCAACCACCCTGTTGATGGCTTCGGCAAGAATATATGAGCCGACCGATGCGCCTTGGCGACGTTTAGGAACGAAGGAATCAATGATCCCGACCAAATCAAGCCTTTTGGCTAAATCATATAGTAGCGTGACCATTCCGCATTCGTAGCTTACGGAATGAAGAACGCGATCCTGAATAGGTTTCTCAGGGTTTTGAGCCAATTCGAGCAATTTGTCGGCTGAGCCAAGATATTTTTGAAAGACGACCTTCGGCATGCCGTCGACTTGCTTGGATTCCTCATAATGGTAATAAGCACGACCATTGACCATTTTCTTGACAAGGGCGCCCATAATAATGCTCCCGGTATTTCTATGCAGCATAATTGGCTGGAGATCGTTAGCCAAAGTTGATGCAAGGCGTTGATTGACGAATATTATTGCTCTTTGCTTAAATAGGGCAGCAGAGTTTTTTCAAATGTAAACTAAAAAATGCGGAGCGAAAATACTGAATCGCCGCGTGACGCCTATGCCTTTAATTGATGATAAACTTAATTGGCGACCTTCTAACGTGACAGGCCGCAACTAAAATGTCAACCTAAAAAGTACTTTTTTAACCTTTTTTAGATTTGGGCTATACGTTTTTGGGGCGGAAACCCTGCAAACACGCGGGGAAAATTTTTTTAAAAATAATTGCAAAACTTACGCTAGGCATAGGTATAGAGCTAGAGCTGGAGTTGGAACTGGAGCTGGAGCCGGCGTTGATTACGCTCATGTCAGGCCTTCGTTAAATCAGCAGGATCAAGAGCGTGACCAATTACGACTTCCTAACGGCGCTCGCCTAAAACCTCGACCTCAAAATCCGATTATATCCTACTGGATAATCGGATTGTAAAAAAATATGCCCCGCAAAGGGGCTGACGTCAAGCGACAAGCGCGAGAAGCTGGAAGGCGGAACGGGGAGCGGCTATGCCCAAAACGCAGCAGGCGAGTCTGAAGGCGATGCCGGAGCATACTCAAGCCGTAACGTTGGACGAGAGGAAAAACTTCCTTTATATTTTTCCGACTATAGTCGCGCCGAAGTCCAGTTCAGGTCTGCCTGGGCGCGGGGGCGGGCTGCTTGTTTCGCGCTGAGACGTCACAAGGCTTTTTCCAAAATGCTCAATAAAAGAGCGTTAGCCCCGGCCTGCGCCCATTGGGGTTCTATGTTTTCTTCCGGCACATGGCTCAGGCCATCATGGCAGGGTATGAAGATCATGGCGGTCGGGGCCAGCCTGGCAAGGTTGCCGGCGTCATGGCCGGCGCCTGACGACAAACTCAGACACCCAAGACCCAGGGTTTTCGCCGCCCGTTTGATCGTCTCAACCGCCTCCGGATCGAAAGTCACCGGCGCCAAATTAAAGGTTTTCACCAGCGACCAGGCCAGGCCCAGTTCCCCGGCGATTTCCGAGGTCGACTTGAATAATTGCTTTTCGAAGTCGTCAAGCTGGACTTGACCTGGACAACGAAACTCCACATTGACGATCGCTTTAGAGGCTATGGAATTTATCGAGTTTGGGAAAACCGCGACTCTCCCCACTGTGGCTCTAGCTTCCTCGCCTCCGGCCAAGCCTATGCGAGCGACGGCCTCAATCAACCTTCCGGCCCCAACGACCGGGTCGCAGCGGGCCGCCATCGGCGTCGTGCCGGAGTGACCTCCCGGGCCAAGCAATTGAACCTCAAACCAGGTGATGCCGAAAATGCCCGTGACGGCGCCGAGAAGGAGACCCTCTTTTTCCAAACGGGCGCCTTGCTCGATGTGCAGCTCAAAAGCTGTATGGACATCGGCGGGACCGAAAATGGAGCCTGAACCCGCAAACCCTGAGGCGATCAATTCGTCGCCCAGGCGCAAGCCGTTCGAGTCGACGGCGTCAAGGGCCTGCTGGAGCGGAAAAACTCCAGTCAGCACCGATGAACCCATCATGGCCGGAGTGAAGCGAGCGCCTTCTTCGTTGGTGAAGCAGGCCACCCCTACGGGCCTTGTGGTTAGAATGGCGAAATCGTCTAAGGTCCTCAAAACCTCCAACCCGGCCAACACGCCGTAAGTTCCGTCGAAGCGGCCCGCTGAAGGCTGCGAGTCCAAATGCGACCCTGTCAAAACCATCGGGAGATTAGCCGTAAGACCGCGTCGAAGGACCAAGATGTTGCCGATGGCGTCATAGGATACCGAGTATCCGGACTTTTTGGCCTGAGCGACGAAAAAAGCTCTAGCCTGCCGATCCTCTTCCGATAAGGCTAGTCGGTTCAAGCCGTTTTCTTCAATTGCGCCGAAGGCGGAAATATCCGACAAGGATTTCCAAAGACGCTGGGAATTGACTCTCGGTTTTTCAGTCATTCTTCTTCTCCTTAGCGATCCGAAAGATGAAGCGACAACAACCATTGTCGAAGAAGTGCTCAGGATGAAGGCATTCCATATCCGGGTTAAACCCCCTGGCTAAAGCCGGGTCGATATTGTCGCAATAGAGGCGACCGTATTGTTCAAGACCGTCGCTCGCGAACTGCCTGGCTATAGCGCAGCGGCTAAAAACTTGTTCGAGTTCTCCGTCTTTTATATCGGCCACAGAAGCGAAATCCGAGCTGCGGTCCATGTCGTAGCTGGCTAAATAGTTTTCCGGGGTATTGGAAAGGCCTCGGAGTTTAGCCCGCTGGGCGATTCCTTGGCCTCTTTCCTCTCCGAATCGTTCGACGGCCCTGACCAGCGCTCCCCGACCGGTTTCGCCGCAAGTCTCAACGACCTCTCTGGCGATAAAGCCGAAAAGTTTGGCGAAAAGCTCGACCATGGTGATTTTTGGAAGTTTATCGTCTATCTGTACTTGCTTGGGTTCATTTTGGCGGGTCAAGGCGTATCTCCTGGCTGTACCAGCTGTCGGTAC
>JAISZP010000319.1 GCA_031269135.1 Deltaproteobacteria bacterium
CAAATCAGCAAGCAATCAAGTCGCAATCAATCAAATCGCAAGCGCTTAAGTCATAAGCACTTGAGCAATAAACAATCGAGCGATAAACGCCTGGCCTCTAAGACTGACGACTCGAAAGCTCGTCGGGCTATTCCTTTGATGCAGGCGCGGATAAGTCTTTAGCGATCTTTGGAACGGTCAATTCAGGGAAATCCTTCTTTAAAGCGACCACCAGGCTCAAAGCCAAACCAAAGCAGGCGATTATCAGAGGCAGCCCCAAAACCACGGATGAGGTTTGAATGGTTCGTAAGGCGCCTTCACCGCTGGTCACCAATAAGCCGACGCTGAAGATGCCGAGCACCAAAGCCCACAGGAGCCTTAAGGATCTCTTGGGCTGCTGATCGCCTTTGAGTTCATAAGTGCAGATGGAAGCCAAGGCGTAGGAAGCCGAGTCCAGGGTGGTCGCCAGGAACACCATGGACATTATTATATACAATGGAGTCATAAATTTAGCGAACGGCAAGTGGAACAAAACCGTCGCCGCCGTCGAACCTGGACTGTTTTTCGCTAAGATGGCGGCCACGTCAAGTTCTCCGGTGTACTGCAGAAACAGGGAATACCCGCCCAAAATGCTCAGAATGATGAAACAGCCCAGGCTCGCCCAAATGACGGTGCCCAGGGCCACCTGACGGATAGTCCGGCCTCTGGAGATGCGGGCGATGAAAATGGCGGTGATGGGCATAAGAGCGATAAACCAGAACCAGTAGAATATCGGCCACCACTGCGGGAAACCTTGACCTCTGGAAAATACGCCGGTGACGGGGTCTTGGGCGAGGATGAAAGGCTCCATGGAAAAAGATAGGCTGATGAAATTGGAAAACATGGTGTATAAACTGTTTACGGACAAATCGATTATAAATAGAGTCGGTCCGCAAACTAGAATAAAGACCAAAACCAGCAGCACCAAAACCACGTTTATGTTGCTCAGAAGCAGTATGCCTCGATTTAAGCCTCTGTAGGCGCTGAAAGCGAAAATGCAGGTCCAGACGATCAAAACGCCGGCCTTGACGCCCACAGTGTCGGGTACGTTGAAAAGCTGAGCGACGAAGGTGGAGATGAAAGGAACGCCGAGACCCAGCGAGGTGCCGAAGCCGCCGACGGTTCCGATGACGACTAAGATCTCGATGGCCGCTCCCCAGCCGCTCTTGACTCTTTTTTCGCCCAAAAGCGGCTCGCAGGAAGTCGAGAGCCTAAGTCTGGGAGCTTTGCGGACGTAAATCGAATAAGTCACGGCCAGAGTTCCGACGGTGTATATCGCCCAGCCGTGAATGCCCCAGTGGTAAGTGGGAAGGGCGTGAGCGATGCCGTAGGCGGCGATGGAGCGCGGTTCGAGGTTTAAAGGCGGGCCGTCGATGTAGTAGATAGGTTCGGCGACGCCCCAGATGATGATTGATGAGCCGATGCCGCAGCAAAACAGCATGGCGACCCAACTAAAGGTGCTGTACTCCGGTTTGTCTTCAGGGTTTCCAAGCTTTACGTTTCCGTAAGGGCCAAAGGAAAGCCAAAGCAAAAAAATGAGGCAAGCCGGCGGGATGAGCATGGCTAGCCAACCGAAGTACTTGGTGACGAAGCCGAATGAGGCGGTCACCATCTCGTATCCTAGCTTCGCGTCGATGCTCAGGGGTATGGCCACGGCCAAGATGATGAGTATCGAGGGTATAAATACCCTGTAGTCTATCCTCCCTGAACCCTTTTCAAGTTTGTCTTCTGCCATTAAACTTCCCTCCTTTTGAAAAAATCCGTTTTTGTTTGTTGAAGTGAGGTGAAACAATTAATGTCGGCAACAAAGAGGCGGCTAAACCGCTTCGGTCTTAGGTCGGAAAACCGAGGCATCGACAAACCGATGCCTATGGGGCGACCAAGTCCGGTACGATTTAAAAGCCCATGAGCGGAGCGAACGACATAGGCATCGGCAAACCGATGTCTATAGGTCGACCAAGTCCGGTATGGTTTAAAAGCCCATGAGTATATGTAAAATGGAAGGATGTGATTAAAAGAACAAGCAAGAAGAAGACCAACCAGAAGTCGCGGAGGCGGAAAACTAAAGCGACGCTTCCGACAAGCAAAAAAAAGACTCTGTCGTTTCCCCCGAAATTGACGGAAAAAACATCCAATTACGTGGGAAAAAGCAAAAGAATCGACAAAAATGTCGGACCATAGCGGTCTGGGATGATTGCGTCGCTTCAAATATCGCTCCTACAAACCAACGACTATCCGAGCCTATCGAGGCGTCGGCTTTCAGCGTCCGCCGGCGAAGTCCAGAGGTCGAAAACTCGGCGAGACCAAACAAACATAGGCGTAAAACCATAAGACTTAATCAATGAGACCTAATCCATGAAACATGAAACATGAACCATGAAACATGAACCATGAGACATACGACGTTAAAAACCAGCAAGAGAAAGGCGAGCTAACGGCAAAGACTACAACGACGTGAGCTATGGCTTGGTTGAAAGTGTCGAGCTAATCCCGGGATGGTTTTGAGCCAAACTATATATAATCGATAGGTAATCGACAGTTGTCTTGAATCGGCCTTCAACAGGCATTTAATTCAAAAAAGATATGATGCGGCATTCAAAAAAAATCTCTAAAAAGCAAGTTTTTCTTATTCTATAATGATAAGAACAATATTCGCGGGATAATGCAAGCGCAAGACAAACCAATAGCTTACGCAAAAATGTTAAATACATATTCGACGTTTAGATAAGGCGCTAGTTTATGGTTTTTTAAAAGACCTTGAAATAAAAGGCAAAGTTCTGCCTTGGTCCCTTTTGGGCCTTGGCATGCTTTTTGTAATAACTGTAAATCAAAAAGTGATATCCACGATACGCAAAATCTCAATGAGCGTTTTGCTCCTTTCGTTTTGTTTGCTCATTGTGGATAGGCGCCGTTTGAGTCGATACATCCTTCCAAACCCAAACGGCGCATGGCGAAAAAAGCATAAAAACTAAAAATCTTAGGCGGTCGGCTTTACGAATAAAATCAGGAGATGCCCTTTAGCCTGGCGGCAGCGCCGGTTCACATGGCTAGCTCAAGGAATTGGAGCAAGTGGCCGGTTCACTGGACCAGTACAAGGAGTTGGCTCCAAGGGGCCGGTACACGGGACTGGTTCACGAGACTGATTCAAGAGACTGATTTACTAGACTGGATC
>JAISZP010000055.1 GCA_031269135.1 Deltaproteobacteria bacterium
TATTAATACGCTTCCAACAAAAATTTTTAGCCTGGGCTTAGCCGATTAAGATTAGCCTTGGCCGATTCAGCCTATGCATAGCTGATTCAGAATAGCCTTGGCCGATTCAGAATATAATCAGCAGATTAAACCTGGCCTTGACCGATTCAGAATAGCCCTAGCCGAGTCGAAAAAGGCCGCTGGGACTCTCATACGAACAAAGCCCAATAGAGTCCGACACCCCTTGCAAACCTCTCATCGAGAACCTCTCATCAAGAAATGGGACTCTTCCCCCCTCCAGCTGGCTGGCTGGCTGGATGGATGGATGGAAATCTTGCGTCGCGGGATTCAATAAGGGCTATAAACCTGATGTTCGGAAATATTGAGGAAGGTAGTTTAAGGCAGGGAAAACCTAGTGAAGGCCAGAAAATTTATCAAGGCGGTCAAGATCCAAAGCCTAGTCGAAGCGGAGATATCTTCGGTCGCAAGCTTGAGCGGATTAAAGCTGAAACTTTTGCCGCAGTCCAATACAAGATGCGTCAAAACTCCGATGACCCCAAGCAGCCAAACCGCCATTATCGTTTTACCGCCGGTCGAGGCTAAAGCGACCGCCCACAGTCCGCCGTAGAGAAAAGGCACAGCCAGTGAATGAAACAACCCTCGGTGTTTGGTTCTTGTTTTTAAGATCTGGACAAAAATGGTGTTGAAGAGAAAAAAGGCGCCTAGGCCGGCCAAGACGGTGCTCATGGGCGGCCATGGACGGTTCAAAAATTCCCCGGTGCTTGAGACGAAACCCACTGCCGCAACCGCCACCCCCAGCCCGACTACCGCCCCGCTCAGCCTTAAAGGCTTCGATTTGTCATGGTCCAAATCAGGGATCAGGCCTCCCGACAGTCCCGCTACAAAGGCCAGGGAAGAAGTGGTGTTGTCCCAGCCGAAGACGGCTGCCCCTGCCGCTACAGAGACTGCTGAAATTAAGGCTGCGACCGATATATGACATTCAAAGTTAGGCAATAGACTAAACTCTCTATAGTGATAAGCCCATCTTCTATACGCCGAACTAGGAGTATGGCACATAAAAAGAACGGCAATTTGTTAGAGTATATAAAATTGAGTTTAAAATTGCCACCACAATTTTAAGTTCGTAGCATCAAGCGCTAATAGCTGGAAACAATTTTTGCTCACAACGCTTTTTTTCTCAGTTTTTCTTTTGCGAAACTCCGTCAAATCGCTTTACCGAAAGAGCTATGATAGGTATAATATGCGTTGGCATGAAAGCTCGCCGCTTTCACTAAACCAAACTTCACCGTACCGTTTTCGACAAGAGGTTTTATGTCGGCAGTCAATGAAAATTTCGCGGAGATCGCCCCACTGGCTTTAACGCCTATTGCGGCCGATCGCATATGGGGTTCGACCGTGCATTCGACATACAGCGTCCCGGCTAAGGCCGAGGACGTCAATTGGGGGGAAATCTGGCTGGCTTGCGAAGATTTTAGCCTCAACAGCGTTGTTTCCAACGGACCTTTCGCCGGCAATGCCTTGAGGTTTTTTAAGCAGCGTTGGGGGGTGGATTTCTGCGGCTATCTCAGCGCCGAACAAAAAAGAGTGCTCCCAATGAGTCTGCGCATCGAACGCACGGGTTCCGAACCTGGCCCGGTCAGGGTATTCAGCAAAGAAGAGTTTTGGTACGTCTTGGACGTCGGGGTCAACTCGTGGGTCAGCTTTGGAACATCCTTAGACGACGGACCTTGGCCAAGCAGATTAAGCGACAAACTCAACGTCGAACCTGGCGACCGCTTTTTGCTCCCAAACGGCATGGTCAGAGCGCAAGGACCAAACCTTACCGTCTTGAAGGTGCTGCAAGCCGATGCTATGGTTCAGACCCTATACAATTGGGAGAGGAAAAAAGAGGTCTGGGACTTTTCGCCGCCTGCCGTCGATATTCCCATTGAAAAAGAAGCGCTTATACCTCTTAAAACAGTGCTGGAAGGACGAAATAGGCTCCTCTACCAGGGACCCAGTTACTCGATAAAACTTATACACACCAACTTCGTCTCGGAAGTAGGGGAAAAGCTCTCGCTGGTATGTCCAATCAAAGGTCGAGCGCACCTCAAAGTCTCAGGTCAACCCGACAACTTAAGACTCGTGCCTGGACAAGTGGTCGTGCTGCCGGCGAGGCTTGGACGCTTCTCCATCGAATCCGGAACGATCATAAGCTACATTTTGATCCAGATTGCTTAACTCGCCGCAAACTCCAGCCGCACCCCCTGCTTCAGCTTGGAAGAGCGATCAGTCCTAATTGCTTGACCTGAATTCGGTCGGTCCGAAAAGACAGGCGGTCGCGATCCAAGTTCCGTCCTATTTTAGGCCGATTCGTCGCCGCGAGCGAGCGCGTAGCGGGCGCAATAATCCGCCCTGTCCGCAAGCAATTTGAATTGCAAGCGGCAACTTGCGGACTCGCTGCGATTTTTGAGGTATTTAGCTTTTAGGCGAATGGTTAGTGAATTTCGATAAGTTGATGCAAGCGTTTGGCGGGGTCGGCAAGTAAAAATAAGCTGTTTGCGCTTCCAATGCGCTACCTTCGCCGGTTGCTTGGAGAGATGGGCCGTGACGGCGAAGTCGGTCTGTGAGGTCGGCGAGCGAGGCCAGTCTGTGAGGTCGGCGAGCGTCGGCGCTTGAAGCTGTTTGAGGCGAGAGAGGCAGACGTCATTGGCGAGAAATGCGTCAGCCTGACGGTTAATGGCGGCGACAATCTCAATGGCGTCCGGGGTGCGAAAATTGTGGTCGGCCCGCAGTTTGGCGGCAATGCTCAACGTGGAGATCTACGCCGTAACCTCCGTCCTGTCCGGCGTCTCCAAGAAGGGACGCGCGCGGCAAAGGAAAGCCGGATTTTCCTCAACTTAGCAAATCAAAGGCGCGGCGATCATGGCCGCAGTTTTTCCGACCAGGGCCTTCACTCAGCCCACGAGTCACGCTCCTTGTTTACATAGTCCTGGGCGTCCTGACCCTCCCAAGCTCCTTTGAAGAAACCCTGCAGTTCGCTTATGCTGCGCTTACGGCGGTCAGTTGCCGGGGGGCGACGCAGTTGGGCGTCCAAGTCCGCAAGCAGCTCCAGCCGAGTCCGGCGATCCAATTGGGCGACCAAGTCCGCCAGCAGTTCCAGCCGAGTCCGTCGATCCAATTGAGCGGCCAAGTCCGCCAGCAGTTCCAGCCGAGTCCGGCGATCCAATTGGGAGGCCAAGTCCAGGATGTGGTCATATTTTTTACGGTCTTCGGTTTCGATATTAATTATTCCTCCGTTTCGGTCATAACCGAGCAAACATCTCTACGGCGATAAGGCCGTTTATGAGCGGCGCCGTAAATATTCTTCCAGCTGTTCCGCGTTCAAATCAAGCTCCGGCGGCGGCCGCGACTTTGGCTATGGTCGGCTGCATATTCTCGTCGATATGTCGCCGCATATCTTCATCCGACATCATCTTGGGACGACATCCGGACAATATGCCGCTATCGGAACTCCATGCCGACGCCGGAACTCCTGTCTGAAAATCATAAATCCTTTTTTCTTCATCGACCATTAAAGCTTTCTACTCCGTATACGCCACCCTAAAGCCGATCATCCGACTGCGGACCGTCGGCAAATCAAACTCCCGCCAAGCCGCTTGACAACTCTTCGGATCGCTTGCCCAGCCGCCGCCGCGATGCACTTTTTCCGTCCCTGACTTCGGACCTTGAGGATCTTTTTTAACGCTTTCGGCGTAATACTCCTCGTCGAACCAATCGCCGACCCACTCGGAAACGTTGCCGTGCATATCGTACAGACCCCACGCATTCGGCGAAAGCTGTCCCACCACATGCGGTTTGCCTTTCACTATCCCTTCTCCGCACCAGCCGTAAGTTGGAAGATCTTTTTCGGAATCCCCGAAGTGATAGGCGCTCTGTCGACCTGCGCGGGCGGCATATTCCCATTCAGCCTCAGTGGGAAGACGATATTTTTTGACGGCTTCTCTAGCGTTTAGTTTTTCGATGAAATCCAGAGCGTCTTGGTAAGAGACGTTTTCCACCGGCAGGTGCGGGCCTTTACGGAAAGAGGGTTCTGTTCCCATAACCTGCAGCCACTGCCGCTGGGTCACCTCGTGGATGCTTAATCGGAACGCTCGAGAGATCGCCACCTTGTGGGGAGGTCTTTCATATAAACCGTCACCTTGAAAGCCTTCTCCCGCCCCCATGGTGAATTCTCCGGGATAGATCAAGACGAACGACATGCCGGAAGAATTTTTGACGATGGAGATGATGTGGGAGTCCGTATTTAAAACTTGTTGAGCTTGAGACTGGGGTATCGGTCGAACGCCGTCGCTCGGTTCTTCTTCAGCCTGCGTATGAACGGTCTGCCCGCTGCCGCAAGATGAAGCGCCGACTAAAAGGAGCGCTAGCGCAAAAAATAAAACGACGAAATTGGAACTGATTAAAAGTGATTTTTGCGAACTATGCAATTGGCGACCCCTTTGCTCTAATCGGCCCGGCTTGAAGCGGCCTAGCTCCCGGCGGCGGGAAACGTTTCGTTGGAACCGATGCTCTCAGGTTGAGTTTTAAATCAAGCACGCGTCAAAGTCCGGCTCGCAAAACGCCAACCCCGCTCAAGCTCTTGACGGACAACCATCAAGAGCGCAATCGCCGCATAATGGGCTTCTGGCTCGGCACAGATTTCGCCCATGAGCGATCGCCTGGTGGGAAAAGACGGTCCAGCGCTCTTCGGGAATGACGGACATCAAGTCTCTTTCGACTTTAACGGCGTCGCTTTGCTTCGTCAGCGCCAACCTTCGGCTGACCCTTCCCAGATGAGTGTCGACGGTAAGACCAGGTATGCCGAAGGCGTCCCCTAACACCACGTTGGCCGTCTTTCGGCCCACTCCAGGGAGTTTCACCAGCTCTTGCATGGAGTTCGGGACCTCGCCGCCGTAGTTGTTCGACAACAATATCGCCGTCGCCTTAAGGTTTTTCGCCTTGGCTTTATACAGTCCGCAAGTCTTGATCAGTTCTTCGACGGCCTCAATGGGCGCGAGCGAAAGCGCCTTAGGATCCTCAAAGGCTCGAAATAGTCTTGGAGTACTTCGAGCGGACTTACCCTGACGCTCGTT
>JAISZP010000160.1 GCA_031269135.1 Deltaproteobacteria bacterium
CGTTTAAAACGCCGACAAGGCTTCCCGCGACTCGCTCCACCGCTGGAATATGAAGATATCCGCTAAATGGCAGAAGAAAAACAAACATAGAAGTAAAAAACACAACGTGAATTATTATCGCATACTTTAAGCACAATTTATAGGTATTTCTAGCGGCTTGAGTCGATTTTTCGATGCCGCAAGGCCTTGTGTAAAGTACTGACAAACGATCGCAATTTGTTGGTAAAACCACCTATTCAACAACCGATCTTTCGTAAGTATTCTTTTTGATTACTATTTCCTTTTTTTTGCAAGATGCAAAAAAGTCAAAAAATTTTTTTAGACCTTCTTTTTTTTCGACTTTTGCGCCATCGACTCCATTTTCAACTTTCGGCCTTTGAATCCATCGCAACTTTTGACTTTAAAATAGCCATGAGGTAGAATCTCTCAACTAAAGAGCGAGGGCACGACTTTTTAAAACACCATCCGCCGTTCTGACCTCATGCGTTAAACCTAAGCCTACCCTGCTCTTTATTCGCATGTAGATAGAAATGTGACGCTGTTTCTTAAGGATTGAAAACTTTCGAGAATCGTTTGTGGTTGAAGAAATCCAGAACAAGTAACGAGTTGATGGCCGTTTCAAAGTGGGCAAGCCGCAACCCCCATAACTCAACTAAGCGCTAAATCATACACCAACTTAATTTTCTCCGACATGGGACCGAATCGAACGGGTCCCTTAATGGCGAAACAAACAAGGAGACGGAATGGCTGGAGTAAACAAGGCCATATTAGTAGGTAATCTGGGTAAAGACCCGGAGTTGAAGTACACGCAGTCAGGTAAGGCCATGGTTAATTTTTCCCTGGCCACAACGGAACGTTGGAGCGGAGAAGACAGGACCGAATGGCACAATATCGTCATGTTCGACCGCTTGGCTGAGATAGCCAACGATTTTTTACGTAAAGGTCGCACGGTATTTATCGAAGGTCGCATTCAAACGAGATCCTGGGAAGATCAAAACGGCAACAAACGTTATATTACGGAGATCGTCGCCTCGAACATGCAGATGCTAGGCAGCCCAAGAAGCGAGCAGGATCGTGCCGAAAACGGCTACTATCGCCCTCGCCCATCCACCCCGCCGCCGCCGGAAGGCGCACGGAGCAATTTCTCCAAAACTCAGCCTCAAGATTCAGCTAAAGCCGCAGATCCATTCACTGACCCCAAAGCCAATAATGATTCTCCACCCTCGGAACCTAAAGAACCAAAACTTCCGACTGACGATGATCTGCCATTTTAAACGATCTGCCCTTTTAACGGCTCGAATTTCGTAGAACTTCAGTCGAGAAAAAATCCGCGCAGGGCTTTATCTTAAATAGTTGAGCAAATAAAAAAGCCGCTACCCTCGTAGCGGCTTTTTACATATATTTCGTCAAGCCGGCGCGACTACAGACCGAAACTGTCGACCAGCGAAATAGAATCCGCCGATACGGTCGAAAGCCGACAAAATAATCAGCGCCTCTTTCGTAAAAGTATTTACGTCGTTATCCTTAGTAGGAATAACACTGCTCGGAACATCACAGCTTGGAACGTCACAGCTCGAAACATCATTGTTCGGACGCCAGCACCCGTTCCCACAAAAGCCAAGAGGCCTGAAATTTGCTCGTAGGTCCTATTGTTTGCATCGAGCCTTTCGCCGACAGCAAATTTAAGCTTATCGACTCGGACCCGAAAGCGCTGCCGCTGCCGCCGGCTTGATTTGCCGCTATGTAATCCAAATTTTTACGCTTTAATTTTTCCTTGGCCCTTTCGATGAGACTGTCTTCTTCCGCCGCGAAGCCCACAAAAATCGTATTTCCCTTTTTAGGTTTCAAGCTCGACAAGATATCCACCGTCCTAGCAAGAACCAGTGAAGGAACCTGCTGGCCGCTTTTACTGATCTTGCCTCTGACTAAATCTTTTGGTCGGAAATCGGCTGGTGCGGCATTCATGACCAAAGCCCAGGCGCCTTCCAAATTATCCTCAACCGTTTCATAGAGGTCTTGGGTCGTACCGATTTTCATCACCCTCAGACCCTCTAAAGTCTCCGGCGGCTCAGCCGCCGCCGGACCGGATATGTACGTGACGTCCGCTCCCATCAGCCAAGCGGCTTGAGCTAAAGCCAAACCCATTAGTCCGCTGGAACGATTGGACAAAAACCTGATGTCGTCCCATGGCTCTCTGGTGGCGCCCCCGGTGACGACCACCTTTTTGCCTTTTAAGGGGCCTGATGAGAGAAGCCTCGCCAATTCCATGGCGATGACCCAAACCGAAGCCATTCTCCCCTTGCCGACGGTTCCGCAGGCCAACAGTCCCTCCGATCCGCTCGCAATTCTATAGCCTCGCCGTCGCAACAGTTCGAGGTTGTCGACCGTCGCTTGGTTCAAGTACATCTGCGTGTTCATGGCGGGAGCGACTAACCTTGGCCCGTTAAAAGCCAAAGCGGTCGCGCTTGCGAGATCGTCGGCCAGACCGTGAGCAAGCTTGGCTAAAAAATCAGCTGTCGCCGGAGCCGTCGCTATGGCCTCAGCCCACTGCGACCAAGCTACGTGAGTTATATTATTTAATTGAGAAGAATTTTCCGATGAGGAATGATTTTCCCACAGATCAGTAGCCACAGGGCCGCCGGTGAGAGAGGAAAAAGTCAAAGGCGTCACGAATTTCTGACTAGCCTCGGTCATGACGACCCTGACCAAAGCTCCGCTCTTGACCAACAGACGTGAAAGTTCGGCTGCCTTGTAGGCCGCTATGCCGCCTGTGACCGTCAGTATGATCCGGCGATCTTTGAGGGCAGCTAATGGGCTGTCCGGTGCGCTTCGAGCATATTCATCAGACCTATCGCCTTGATCGGACCTATCGTTTTTATCAGACTTACCGCTTTTATCAGACATACCGCTCTCTGAGCGGCGACATGCCGAGCTGATATTCTCGGAATTCGTGCTCTCGGAATTAGGACTCTCGTAATTCTGATTCTCGGAATTCCGATCGTCGGAAGCCTGACCACCAAAAGACTTGCCGTCAGAAGCCTGACTCTCATGATCAGATGTTTGGGAATTAAACCGGCTCACCTAAACCTCGCAATCATCGTCGCCGATATTCTTTCTATGCCGATATCGGACGCCAATCATTTTTTCCGCCATCCCCTTAAAAGCCGCCGAGCTCAGATGTTTTCCTCATCAATATTGCCTGTATTGTTGCGGATGGGCTTGGTGGAAAACTGCGTCTCGCCGGTAGGGGCTGAATCATAGACCACTCTTTGCCCCAGATCCCCTTTCGTGTGAGGCGGCGCCACCCACAACTCCACACGGATGTCGGTGCCAATGGAAAAGGTGACGTTAGTGGTGATGATGGTCAGCACTTTGTTTCCCTTGGTCCAGGTGGACACCAACTTTGAACTCTGCGCCTCGGCCAGCGGAGACCACCCGTGACTCGGCAAATGCTGATCGTAATAAGCCCCCAGCTCATCCGCCGAAAACTTGCCCACGACGGTGACCACTCCCGATAAAACGCCCCTGCGCATGTAAGTGT
>JAISZP010000254.1 GCA_031269135.1 Deltaproteobacteria bacterium
TGGCTTGCCCGATCCGGCTGAAGCCTCTTTATCGGCCATTATATTTAACGTGAAATAGGGCGCCGCATTTGACGACTTCGGGGAGTCGCCTTCCGCAGGCGACATGTATGGCTATTTTAGTCGGACTAATTGGTTTTCTCAGCATGAGGCTTATGTTCCTTATGGGACGCCGGGGCATCTTTCTGAGTCGTTTTTCTGACGATGACATCCTTTAATTTTTTTATGACAAAGTTCTTAAGACTTGCCGTTTTTAACGGACCCTTGTGTTCCAAAGCATTCAGCGGTATTTCCGCTCTAGCCATATTTTTGTGACCGCCGGCTGAGCCGTATTGTCCGAAGGCTTTCTGCGCCGTAACCCCCAAGTTGCTGCTCCTGAGGCCTGCCGAGCGCAAAACTATCACCAATTTCCCGTCATGCACTCCGCAAGTTATAGACCTATTGACGCCGTTAATCTGCATGATGAAGTCGGCGGCCAACACCAAAGTATCGGCGTGGTCGAGGTCTTCAAAAAAGACGAAAGCGAAATTTTTCGAAAATATCGTCTGATTTAAGGCTTTGAGCATGATCGAAAAAGACTTTTTATTGATGGGAGCCCTTTCGATTTCAGATAAAAGCGGCTGATGGATCAAAGGATACAGCCACCTGAAGGCCCGCATGTCTTCTATCTGTCCCTGGCGAACAAAATTTTGAGTGTCGGTCTTGATGGCGTAAAAAAGCGCAGTAGCCAAAACCTGATTTGGACGGATCTTGGCCGCTTTAAGATAGTTCGCGAATATGGTGGCGGTCGCGCCCCATTCTGGCCGGATGTCGCAAAAATCAGGTTGGAGAGCCGAAGAAACGGTTGGCCCTACGGGGTGGTGGTCGACCACTGCAGCGAACTTCAAATCACGAGTCGCCGGGTTATGGGAAGGTTGAGAGTCGACCATGGCCAGTTTGGAAAAGCTTGAAACATCGAGATCGCCGAGACTCGGCATGCTGAGTTTCAGGGCCGTGACCAACCTTAAATTATCCGGTCTTTTGACGTCGTTGGTGCTGGCTATCGTGACGTGAGAAACGCGTCGCCATAAAAGTCTCTTCAAAGCCACCGCGCTGGCGATGGAGTCCGGGTCTGCGGTGATGATCACCAAGACCCGATCTTCATGCGAGAAGGGCTTAAATAAAGCTATATTTCTACCCCCTTGAACTTTTGACGTTCCCTCCGGCGCATTCGTCATAAAATTTCCCCAAGCAAACCCCTAGGCTTTAGCCTAGTGGGTAGTTGACAACTCCTCGCTGTCGACAGGAGCGAGAGCTTCGAGTTGCTCGGCCAATCGCCTAGCTTCTTCTTGGAGCTTTGGAGGCAAAACCACTTTGATGGTCACATACAGATCGCCGGTTTTCTTTCCTGTGCTGACGCCGCTTCCTTTAAAACGAAACCTCGCCCCGTTCTGAGTTCCAGGCGGTATCTTCAGAGTCCCAGGGCCGGACATGGTCGGCACCTCGACCGACCCGCCCAGAAGCGCCTGGTAGACGCTTATTTTCTTTTCCAACAAAAGGTTGTTCTTTTCGTCCCTTGTAAAGACAGGGTCCGGGTTGATCTTGACTATAAGGTTAAGGTCGCCCGGTTGACCGCCGTTCTCTCCGGCGAATCCCTTGCCCCTCAAACGGATCTTTTGCCCGTCCGAGACTCCTTGAGGAATATGGGCTTTGATGGTCTGACGAGCGGACAAATTCCCGCTGCCTCGGCAGCTTGGGCACGTCCTAATGCCCCCGCCGTTGGAGACGACGCCCTGTCCAGAACATTGCGAGCACTGCTCAGGGACGTCCAAGTTCATGGTGATGTCTGTGCCCTTTACGGCGTCGCGAAAATCCAGGGTCAACTGGTACTCTCTGTCTCCGCCTTTAGTCGGCTGGCTCGCTCTGGAAAAGCCGCCGAAAGGAGAGCCGCCTCCAAAAGAGAATCCTTGACTCTTCGAGCGGCCTGAAGAGCGGCTAGAGCGGAAGATGTCGCCGAACAGCTCATCCCAAGGAAAGGACTTGGAGTCGAAATCCGGTCGATAACCTGTTCCGCCGAATCCTTTCTCAAAAAAGGCTTCCCGCCCGAGGCTGTCATATTCGGCCTTCTTGGCTGGGTCGGAGAGGATGTCGTAAGCCATGGAGAGTTCTTTGAACTTCTCTTCGGCGGCCTTGTCTCCCGGATTTACATCAGGATGGTACTTGCGGGCCAGGTTGCGATAGGCTTTCTTAATGGCCTCGGGTCCGGCTTTTTTATCCACGCCTAGAGCTTTATACGGATCTAGATTCATATAACACTACCGCTTCCCGGACTAATGCTTCCGGTGAATTATATGCGGGCTCCTTTCTGTTGTGGATCAGTATTTCGATTGGAAGCGATTCCCGTGAACTACCTGCGGGCAAGCCCGCAGGCTTGCCTGGAAAGCGCATTTCCAAAGGCTTGATTTTTGATTTTTGGTTTTTGGAGACCAAAGGTCCCTTCCCAAAGGCTGGTTCCTCAGCCGATTCAAAGCATTTGCACATTTTAAACGTTCAAACGTCGATTCTCTTCGTTCTTCCATCCAACTCTTTTTGCGGCTCGCGCAACCTTCTTCAATCCTTATGCAATCTTTAGGAGAAACGACGTCGCCGCTGGAGAGCGCGGCAAATCTTTCGACGCCGACATCGACTTCTGCCGTCTTATCGATCATCTTTTCGGCATATTGCTTGTCTTTCCGTCGGCAGGCGATAACCGCAAACCATTGATCTTTTCCAGCTTGAAGCAACAGGTTAAAGGTTTGCCGAAAAAAGGCCTATACTTGTGATAAACAATGCCTTGCTCGAATTCGGCCGGGTAGATATGATGCTTAGTAATTCTCCAAAAATGATTAGATTCGCTGTTATACCGGAAACCGAAAAGATCGTCCGATTTCGGCGCCATTATGCTAACGAGCGAAAAAACTGTCCAAATCGCGATGTCGTCATGTAATCAATCACGAACTGTAAAACCAACGGCCATACGCTTGATAGGAGTCGAGTCCCACTCCTACGAAAATGGGTAGGCGAAAGCCGACGTAATGCGGACGACTTTTTCGCTCGCCGGCGCTAGCTTAGGCGGCGTTAATTTTCATCAACCGCATGGCTGGAACTCCGGCCCTGACCTCCCTCGCTCAACCAAACCTTGATGGCCCTGTCCTTGTCGTTTATGGCCATTCCCAAAAGAATGGGGGTCAAATACGCGTCGCCATATTTTTTTTCCTTGATTTGATTCATGGCCACGCCGGCCAGTTCTTGATCATCTTCTTTATCATCCTCACGAAGGACTTTTGCTTCAATAAC
>JAISZP010000282.1 GCA_031269135.1 Deltaproteobacteria bacterium
TATTGGACTGGTCAGGTGTACTTCAACTCCGACGGCAGCTTCGGAGCCGACATCGTCTACCTGTCCACCGGCGTCGTCAACTGGGACTACGTCACCTACGCCGCTCCTGTCGTCGTTTGCGTTAAGTAGGGGTCTTAAATGATCTTTGAACTAGGGCCGCAGGCCCTTCTAAACTTAGACCTAAAATAGAAATAGGAGAAATTCAGCGATAAAAAAGTGGAACACAGCAAGCGCCCGTAGGGGGTGAAAAGTCGTCCAAATTACCGGCGCAACGTCATTTTTTATGCGGAAGATTCCTTTTATTTTTTTGAGCGTCTCCGCCGGCAAAGCTGTCGAAACCGACGCAATCGATCTTAAAGATGTTGGATTTGCAAGCACTCTAAACATTTCGATGCCGATTTGGTTGTTGGGTCTAGACCGCATTTTCCGGCATACGGCATTCCGCCGCTGTTTTTCCGTCTTCGCTGAGAACTTTCAAATTCCCAGACGACCAAGCTTCCGCAAAACAACCAGGCTTCTGCAGACAACCCAAGCTTCCGCAAACAATACTCTTGAGTCGTTCATAGGGGGCTTCTCAGCGACGCCAAAAATACGACGCCGACTTTATTCCGATAGCGGAGTAAAGTCGACGTCAGCTTTGTTAAATGTCTTCCGCACCCTGTTTTTATCCGGCCTAGTTAGCCGATGGTCTAATAGAAGAGTCAGACGATTCGCCTGAGTTTTTCGACCTCTGGCGTTGGTTATAAATTGTCCCTAATTCTAAAGCAACCGGTCAGCAGACTTTGTCGGGAACTTCGGAGCAATTTTTC
This sequence comes from Deltaproteobacteria bacterium, assembly GCA_031269135.1. Taxonomy (GTDB): domain Bacteria; phylum Desulfobacterota; class Desulfarculia; order Adiutricales; family Adiutricaceae; genus JAISZP01. The sequence continues at coordinate 810 of JAISZP010000282.1, forward strand.
CTCTTAAATAGTTTATGATGGAAAAATTTCACCGATTTTCCAATTGCAACGTCCGGTCTTCTCTAAGACGCTAACCATTAAGAGGGGGGTATTTTCCGGATGTTTCACAAATTTTGCCGATACTGCGGAATAATCGGCTCCCATAACTTTCCCTAAGAGTTCCCAGCCCCTGGCGATTTTCGTAACTTCAGAAACAAAACCGCCTCGCCCAAAGCAGGATATCCCGCACCATTTGTCGAGACTTTGACTTACGGTCGTGTACTTTAATAAAACATGGTCCGAATGGTCCAAGTTTTTCTTAGTTGTTCCTTTGGGATTGATCATAAAGCATATTTTGTCGTCCATAAAAAATGGAGTGGCTTCTATCGCATAGGGTTGTCCGTCGGGTTTCACTGTGATGATGGTGGCCCAGTTGAGCGAATCAATAGTTTCATCAATTTCTTTCGGTGTTAAAGCTCTCATTCGTCTCTCCTTATAATATCGAGTAAAGTAGGGTCGGGAACCAGGCATATTTGAGCCTGTATCCTGCGCTTCGTCGCTCGCTTTCTTGCCTTCTTGCGAGATTGGCCTAAACTAAGCGCGGCAAGGCATTACGCTGCGCCCCACCCTCAAAATTCGGACTAACAACTTCTAAGCATAATGCGCAGTCAGCCCGTCTGCTGCAGCAGTCCAAACCTACCTCAACTAAACTTCTGCCGGTTAAACTGTTAAATCTCGCCGCCGCTTTTAGACTTTAGCCATAATTTGCCGAGCAAAATTCTTGGCGTTTTGGAAATCCTGCTCGTTGGGATGTTTCGCGGCCTCATCCAGCCGAGCTTGACGCTCAGGCGTCATAGCGGCATGAGGGTGGCCCTCAGGCAACATTTTCTTCATCTTCTCCAAAAGATTGGGATCCACCTTTCCATGGCAACAGAAATGACCAAGCACTTGGTTGTCCTGACTCAGGAGCGCTTTTTCCGTCTCCTGGGCCACCTGCTTGGCGTGGTCTGAATCCGGGTATGCTCCCAAAGTGAAGAAAAAAGCGATTTTCTTGTTTTTGACTTTTTCCAAAAATGTCTTAGCCGCCTTGTCCGCAACACCCTTATCAACCCAAAAACCTACAAAAATCAAATCAAAATCATCCGGTTCCAGCGCCTGGTTCACTTTGACCAAGGATGCTCCTTCAGGCAAGCCGTCTTTCACAGCCTGGGCCACTTTTTCGGTGTTGCCGGTTAGACTACTGTAAGTAACTAAAATTTTCATTTTTTCCTCAATAAAATAAAGTTAGAGATTCAGATGCGCCTTAAGAAACGTCATCTATATGCGAGAGCTTCTAGAATGAAATAATTTCCAGATTGCGAAAATTTCTAGACTGCGAGAGCTTCTAGAATAAAAAACTTTCAGATTGCGAAACGACGAACAAGCCCAGGGAGCATCGATTCATCAAGAATCGACTCGTCAAGAATTCTTCGCCGCGCAAAGATTTCTTAATAGAGTCAGGCGCATAGTCGATCTGAGGCGCAACGTCGATTTGAGCTGCGCAGCGGAACTCAGGCGCATAGCGGATCTGAGCTGCACAGTGGAACTCGGGCGCACACTGGATCTCGGACTCATAGCCGAGCATCCTAAAATCCCAGAAAACCCGGTCGCCGGACTCGCTCCCACGATTTTCATTTGCCTATCACGCCCCAAAGCCTCATGTCAAGAGTTCGCGAGGCGACTGCAAGACCTCGTCGAGGTTGATGACGTCCTGCGCCACCAATTCCACCAGTTCCAGATCGTGAGTGATGACCAAGACGGCCGGTCCGCTTTGGGCCGACTTGATGATTTGTCGACTCATAAGACTTAAGTTTCGGCCGTCCAAGCCGGAAGTAGGCTCATCCAACACCACCAGGCGGGTGGGTCTGGCCAAACCGACGGCCACTACAAGCCTTTGTTTTTCTCCTCCCGACAATGACTGTGGATGACGTTTGGCTAGGTCGGCAAGTCCGAAGGCGGACAAAACCTCCAGAGCTTTTTGGTCGTCGCGGGCGCCTCTGCGGCCTTGGCTTAAGGCCACGTTCACTTCTTCAAGCACTGACGGCATGTAGAGCTGATGGTCGGAATTTTGCAGCACCACTTGTCCGTGAGGCCCTGGTTCTTTTTCTCCATCAAACAATATTTCTCCGTTAAGCGGTTTTTCCAGTCCGCACAACAGCCTCGCCAAGGTGGTTTTTCCCAGTCCGCTTTTTCCCAACAAGACCGTTACAGTCCCGTAAGTCAATTTAAAACTCAAATCATTAATGATTATCGGTCCTTTGTAGTAGCTGAAAGTGAGATTTTTAGCCGCCACTCCCTCGCCAAGGCTATTTTGACGACTATTGGAAGGATTACTTGAAGTCCGTTTGGAACTACAGCGCCCGACGGATCTTAAACCTAAACCGGCTCTTGTTTGGTCGTCGCTCAGCCATTCCCAATCGCCTTCCCCAGCCACTCTGCCCTCGTCCAAGACCAAAATCTTTCGGCAGACTCCCGTCAGCCAGGCTAGACGGTGGTCGGCGATGATCAGCGACACTCCCAGCCCCTCAATTTTCTTTAAAATCTCGGCTAACTGCTCTAAAGCCGGAGGGTCGAGATTGGCCGAGGGTTCATCAAGCAAAAGCACCTTTGGTTTTAAGGAAGTCAAGGCCGCCAGCACCACCCTTTGCTTTTGGCCCTCTGAGAGATTAAAGACGGACTGGCTTCTCACCGACTCAAGAGAAAAGGTTTTCAAAGCTTCATCCACCAATTCGGCGGCCGCCTGCCCGCTGATGTTTCGGCATCTCAGCGTAAGATAGAGTTCGTCCTCGACATTTCCCGCCAGAAACTGACATTCCGGGTTTTGGGTCATGAAGCCCACGTCTGAACTCCAATGCCGCAGTTCCCCCGGAGCCTTCCCATCCAAAAACACCGAGCCTTCCAATTTTCCTTTAAGAAAGCGCGGGGCAAGACCGGCTAAGATCGACAAGAGCGTGCTTTTTCCGCTGCCGCTCGGCCCGGTGACCAACAGAGCGGTCCCGGCGGGCAGAGAAAAACCCACGCCGTCAAGAGCCTTTTTAGGCGACAGGGCATGAGTGAAGGTCAAAGATTCAACCGTGAGCATGGAGATTCTCAATGATGAAAGATACTGACACCGCAATGGAGGCTAAGGCCAAGACGATTTTGTCGGTCGGCCCGAAAATGAGGCGCTGAGCGCCAAAGTCGGTTTCCGCTGAAAGCCCTTTTAGTTCAGTGGCTAAAGCTAATTCGTCGGTCGAGCGGATCAGTCTCACCACCAAAGGCATAAAAAAGACCCGAGACCATAAAAAAGGCCTCAACACCCAAAAGCCGTAACCGCTGACCCCTCGGAAGCGTATACGCACAGCTTGTCTTAGCTGTTTGAGATCGTTTATGAAGGTGGGGATGAATCGAATGGTGATGATTAAAGGCAGCTTGATCAGCCCGGGTAGCCTTAATTTGTTTAAAGTGCTTATGAGTTCCGAGAGCTTGGAGTTGAAGGCCAAGGGAATGATGGTGTTGATGGAGATGGAAAGGCGCATGAACGGAATGACGGCCATGGATAAGGGCTGGTCTTTCATGACTGTGAAGACGAATCCCAGCAGCCAGACGAACGTGACGGCCGTCAAGGCTATGAAGGCGAAAAAAAGATAGACTATTGCGATGTACCTAAATCTTATTTCAAGCGATATATATACTGCGGTGACTAAAAGAAGAATAGCCAAAGGGACGATTTGTCCGAAAAAAAGAGAAAAAATTGAGGCGACCAAGGTCAGGATCAATCGACTTTCCGGCGTTATCTTGAGAAAACCTGTGGTTGATTCGCTGAATTTAAACGATAAGGCCGGCATGCCTGAGCTCCTTAATCATGCGTATTCCTCCGGCTAATCCAATCAATATTCCAAGGTAACTAAAGGCGGAAATGACCACAACCATGACAAGCAAGCCCGGTTGCTCCCGGACCCCGAGGTAAGCCAAACCGATGTTGGCCGCCCGTGAAAACAATTCACTGGCCGCAACCGCAAGTATGCCCAGACCTGGATGTTTTTCCAGACCTCCCAAAGCCCGCACCAGCAGTTCAACCGCCAAGGTCCCTACGATGATCGTCGGGAGCGCCAGCATAGCCTGACCCATGAGGAAAAAAGCCAACAGAGACCCTACTATGTTGAAGAGAGTCAACACGCCCGTCTTTGGAACTTTGGCCAAAAGAACCATCAGAAGCGCGGCGTGAACCGCGCTTCTGAGCAAAAGAGTCACTGGATTCATTCCGCCGCCGGCCAAGGCCAGTATCAGCGTACTGGCCTTGGTCATGGCGGAGAATAAGCCTATAGTGACCAGATCCGAGGTTTCGAAAAAACCTCGTCCGTTAAGAAAGGCTCTAATCGACGCCATCTTAATACTCAAAACCCACACCGGCGATCAAATGGAAGCCAGGGTCGGCGATGACGTTGGTGGACCTGGTATATTGCTGGTCAAGGATATTACGGAAGGCGACAGTGGCATGCCATTTATGCTCCGTGCCCCACTGCATGCCAAGCGTCAGGTTTAAAGTCTGCCAAGCTTCGTGCTCTTGGGTTACGAAACCGTAATTGGAATTGGTCGATGGAAGCGGGTCGCCATGAAGATACGTCGTGTCATAGTAATATTCTTTGGCTTTAGTCGCCCAATCCACATAGAGATCGCTCGTAAACAGCTTGTCGCCGTCGAATGGGACCTCATACTTGACTCCGATCCGACCGAAAAGCGGGGAATGCCCAGTCTTGTCGGTCTCGTAGGTTATGCGCTCGCTGAACTTAGTGCTGTTATTATTGCCGCCCATTTTAGGCGCGTCAATGGTGTTTTTCACTTTTCGGTTCAGATACGTGGCCGAAACATAGGGCGTCAGACCCGCACTTTCGAAAGTATAAGCCAAGGCCAATTCGATTCCGAAAGTGTCGGCTTTATCCATGTTGACGAATTGAGAATTGCCCGTACTCAACGAAGTGGTTGTTATTAAATTTTTAGTCGTTGAATAGAAGGCCGCTAAATCGATATCCCAGGCGCCGTTATTGAACCGAGCGCCGATTTCAAAATTATCCGAGGTCTCAGGCTCCAAATCAGGATTGGGAAGGGTTGCCCCCGTGGAGCCGTGAACGGTGCCTAGGTACAGCTCGTTTAAAGGCGGGAAACGATATCCTTGTCCCCATAAAGCCCTCAAGGACAAATCGTCGACGCCTGTATAAACCAAACCAGCGTTGGCGACTAACCTAGAATCATCGATCGAGCGACCTGCCGGCAGATCGGGGTTGCCGCCGGTATTGCTCATAGACGATTTAACCCATGTCTGCCTTAAACCCAAAGTGGTCGTAAAACCAGCGCCGATTTTCCACTCATCTTGGGCAAAAAGTCCCATTGTGTCCTGGGAGGCCTTGTAACGGTAAGAATATTTGTCGATGTTCGTGACCGTAGTCTGCCAAGGGTTGGTCCATGGGGGTAACATCCAGCCGGTCCTTGGCGTATAAGCAGTTACTGTGCCGCCCAATCTGTCGTCGTCGGCCGTCAAATCATCGCGATTATAGTCAAATCCAGCTATGAGGAAGTGGTCTCCCAAAGACCAATCCGTCTGCAAACTTCCTCCAATGCTGTCTTGATCATTGAAGGTGTGAGTGAAGGGGTTGACTGTAACAGATAAAGTCCGGTTAAATGCAGGAATATGAAAGTAATTATAAGTTCTGACATTATTATAAAAATCTTTTTTCATGTTTTGATAGTAGGCTTCAAATTTTAGCCTGGCGAGATTGGCGGTAAGATCGTAGAGTTCCAACCCTGTCGAAATGCTGGAGCGTTCCCACTTAGGCAGATCGAGCGAGACTGCGGTTTCGTTGTTCATTCTAGTAGACCGTGAATCAGCCCAGACTATTCCTGAACCATAATTGGTGGGAATATGAATGACGCTATCAAAATAATCGGCCTTGACGTAAAATTTGCCGCCGTCCCAATCGTAACCGACCCGGCCGGTATAAAATCTGTTTCTGAAGGAAGACCTTTCAATCGTCTCGTTGGGCGTCCTGCGGTTGCCCGCTTCTATGCCGCTTGCCGAGAAACGGTAATTCCAGCCGTTATAAGCGCCGAACAAGGCTGTTTGGACTTCAAGGCTTTGAGTGGAAGAGTCCGCTACGGTATTGACGCTAAAGGCGACTGGTTTGTCTCCGCCTTTTTTGCTGATGATGTTGATCACGCCGCCAATCGCTTCTGAGCCGTATAAAACCGACATCGGTCCCTTGATGACCTCGACCCGCTCGATTTGACTGGTGTCGATTAAGATAACCGGACCGTTCATGCTTTTTTGTTCTGAAATCTTGACTCCGTCGACCAAGATAAGGCTTCTGGCGCTGCTCTCGCCGCGAATCAGAACTCGTTTCGAGCCGGGCATGCTTCCGTCGGCGATTTCAACCCCGGGGATATCCGAAAGCAAATCAGCCACAGAGTTTTTCGGATCTCGAGTCAAGTCCTCCGAGTTTTTGACGCTCACGCTCATCGGCACTTCCATCAGATTCCTTTCGGTCCTAGTGGAAGTCACCATAACTTCTCTGGTTTCGACTTCTTGAGATTTAACTTCACCAGTCCACAGCACCAAGCCGGTCAAGGCCACTATAGCTATGGCAAAACGATTTAAATACCTAAACATATACTCTACTCCAGTATATTCTTGTTAGTAGCCGTCTCCACTACAGCTTGCGTTAAATTGACTCCCCAAAACCGACCTGGCAAAGACATCGTCAACCACTCTTTGTCGACAGAGACTAGCTTCGCTTCTTGCCAGTTGTCGAAAAGTCTTTTCAGAAGAGAAG
>JAISZP010000367.1 GCA_031269135.1 Deltaproteobacteria bacterium
AAAGAGGCTGAAATTGCCTTGAAAGGACTATTCGCAGCCATTCCTTATTATATACATGTCTCAAAAGAAGCCTACTATGAAACGATATTTTATCTAATTTCAGGTTTTTTAGGACAGCCTCTGGAGGTGGAAAAGGCCACAGGCGAAGGGCGAATAGATATTGTTTTAAAGATGCCTGGAACTGGAACTTTTGTCATTGAGATGAAATATGAGAAGATGCCAAGCGTGAAAGGTAAAGCGGCGAAAGGTAAAAAAGGTAAAGTCGGAACAGATGATTTGCCTGCCTCCGTAGAAGAAACCGAACCTAAACTTACTGATGAGCAAGAGGCCGAACTTAAGCCTAAAATTGAGGCCATTTTGAATAAGGCCGCAGAAGTTGCTCTTAAGCAGATTCAGAATAAGGAATACACAGCTCCGTTTACGAAATCCGACCAGCCTATTTATCAAGCGGTCGTGGTGGTCTGTGGTCGAACAAACGTCCGAGTCATATTCCGTGAGACACACTTGCCGACAAGCGCATAAAGAGCGGTTTTCAGAAGGATGGCGTCAACGCCTAACTAGCATCATCATCATCTTGCTGCTTAAAAAATGTGAACGTCAGCATTTTCATTTCCCGAACCACACGCGAAACAAAGCGGCGCGGCATATTCCAAACGCGGAATAAGCCGCGCCGCTTTGGCGCTCCCGCTGAATTTCTAATCATCGTAATGCGTTCCTCATTGCGCAATGACAATCTGCTCGTTTTCGCTTTGTAGAAAATCCTGTTCATCATGCGTCTGTTCGAAAATCCTTGCCGCTTATGTTTCATCCGCTCCGATTCTCCAATGCCGGAAAAAGGCGAGCGGTCTATGTTTTTCAAACGACAAGGTTTTTCAAAAGACAGCGTCTTTCAAAAGGCAGTTTATGCGTTTTAAGGTTTTTTTTCCTGCGTCTGCCGACAGAGATATTCGTCCCATGTCCGGTCGCGCTAGACTTTATTCATCCCCAACCTCTTAGCCTGGCGACTAACGCGAGCGACCGCGCTCCCGTCGCCGAGTTCCATCGGTTGGAGCCGGTATAGCCCGCCGTCATGCCATGTTCAGAACCGCCTGGCGCAAACGTCCGACTTAAGCGGACTTGCGCATCTGTAGGCGCCTGAGCGGCGTTAATGTCTGCGATGGAAACTTTTCAGCTTTTAGGTGGTTCTTTTATAGGCGGCTGGGTAAGTTTATAGGCGGCGGAGGTTGAGGGACCCTTAAAAGGTTTTGAGCTTTGATTGACCTTAAGATAACCGAACAGAAGACCCCTTTCCAACTGCGCTCTTTCGGCTTTGTAGAAATCGCTTAAAAAGCGTCGCACCTTATCGGTTGGTATAGGGTCGCGGTAATCTATCTTGGCGCAAATCTTCCGGCAAACAATTTGTAAGGTGTCGTCATAGAGATTTCGTTTGGAAACAGGCAAATCGGCCACTGTCCGCAGGATATTTTCCAATACCTCAAGTTCTTGGCGACCGTATATCGAGAGCTGAGTCGGAGTAAAAACAAAGGCTTCGGAATCCTGCACCCCTAATGTGTCTTGGCTTATGTCCGACAGCAACACTCTTTTCGGCATCGTCACCACCATCGTTCCAGCCAGCAAATCCCCAGCTCTTAAGCGATCCTTGTTAAACGACGGGAGAGCGGACAAAGTCAAAGCCCAAATTAGAGCGCCTACGCTGGGGGCGGAATTGGAAAAAAACTCGAAGAAATTTTGAAGCACAAGAGCGAGCGGAAGGAAGACCTCGACCTCCCTGGTGAGATTTCTGGCTATTATCGCTCCCGGCGTCAATTCCCCGCCTTTGCGGTTTACGACTCGTAAATTCAAGAATTTTTTTCCCGGCGTCCGCCCCTGCCAAGCTAGCTCAAAATAAATGAAATAGAGTTGACTTATGGTGAAAACGCCGAATTCAAGCAGTGTAATCAAAATAAAACTGTTTAATTTAAATAAAAATACTATGCTGACGACGAAAAATACGATGAAACCGCCCATCAAGCAGAGATCTATCATGAAAGCCGATATCCTGGCGTTAATGCCTGCCAAATTCATCACCAAAGGGAGACCCTCAGGACTCACCAAAAGCCTGCGATCCATTTGGCTCAATCGCGCCCTTTGACTGGCTTTCGCGTTGAGGCGGTTTACGGCAGGCCGGCGCTGCCCGGCTTTTGGATTAGGCGTCGCCATGGGCAGGCTTGCTCGATTTTAGGCGGAAATATAAAACCCACAGAACGCCGGTCAATAAGCCGATTATGAATCTGGCCGGCGTTGAAGCGATAAGTTGTCTGAAACCGCCTTCCAAGATCCCGGCGATAAAAAGCATGATCACCGCTCCCACCATGACCTGGGCTGCTTTAAGGCCGCCTGCGGCCAGATTTTGATAACGAGACTTGCGGCCTGGGAAGACGATGTTCGAGGCTATGGACAAACCTGCGGCGCCTGAAAGAACCACCGCCGAAAGCTCGGTGACGCCGTGGATGGAGAGCCAAGCTAAAAACTCCGCCGTCAACTGCTTGTCGTGATGCAGACCAATCATGGCGCCCAACAACAAGCCGTTATAAAAAATAAGTAAAATCGTGGGCACGCCGAAGGCGAAGCCTAAGCCGAAACTTAAAAGGCAAACGGCGGTATTGTGCCGAAAGAGGGTATTGGCGAAGTAGATGAACGACTCTTGAAAGCCTTGCCAGGGAAGGAAAATTTCGTTTTTCAAAAGATCGTTCGTCGTCGATGAGTAATTCCGATCGTCGCTGACGAAACTTGGCACCAGAAGGTCGAAGTTGTCATGGTTGCTGGTGACCATGACGAACCCGACCAAGACGGCGAGCAACAAAAGACAAGCCGTGACGAATATGTAGCGTTTGAGAGCCCTTACGGAACTTGGAAATCCATTCAGCAAAAACTCCGCCGAGCATTCATACAAACTCTTTCTGGGGCCGTAGACGACCAAATAAGCTCTGATGGAGAGGTTTTCAAGGTATTCGGCCAGGTTTTTGTCTAAGATGGTGTTTCTGGCGACCGCCAGAGAGGAAATCTCGGCTTGATAGAGTTTGGGGAGTTCGATGGCCTGCTGGGTCGTCAGAGAGCCTATGCCTTTTTTCTCGACTAAACTCACCAAATCGTCCAACTGCTGCCAGCTTTTCTCTCGGCCTCGCCGAAAATTGGCGCTCCGCAACGTAACGACGCCGCCGTCGCCGGAGACGACTTGAGCGCTCGCTTGCTCGGGCGCCGACTTTTCAAGGGTATGGCTCACAAAAGTCCTCTTTGCTTAATCGTCAGGTAGCGGTTAAGGATGGCGGAAGTTAAAGCCGAGGGCGGGACATCTATTGTATGGACGCCCAGGCGAACGGCTTTTTCCAACACGATGGAGCGTTCCCTGGCGAAGCCGTCGGCGATGACGCTTTTGGAAATATGTTCAAACCCGATGGGATTTTGATTCTTAAGCTTCGTCAACAGCGGATCGGGCATAGTCACGAAAAAGACCATGTGCTTTCTGGCCAGCAGCCCCAAGGCCTCGACTAAAAAATCTGCGGTTACGGTATCGATGAACTCGGTGAATATCACGATCAACGAGCGGTGAGGGAGGCGCGATTGGAGTTCGGCCAAGCCCACCGTAAAATTCGTTTCGCATGTTTGGTAAGTCAGGTTGGCGGTGAAGTGCTGAAGTTTCGCGAAAAACGAGTGTCCCCTAGTCGGTTTCAGAAAACTGTTGAAAGTGAGATCGAATCCTGAGGCCCCGACCATGTCGCCGCTTAATAGACTCACCCAGGCCAAGACCAAGCCCGCTCTTATGAAGTGGTCGAGCTTGGAGAGTCCATTTATGGGTTCGGTCATTAATCGTCCGGTATCGAAGCCGAGCACGATTTGATTGTTTTTCTCTTGACGAAATTCCTTGGCCAGCAGCTTTCTGTGTCTGGCGGAATGCTTCCAGTCTATGGTGCGGTTATCCATCCCAGGCGCAAAGTCCACCAGGGAGTCGAACTCCACGCCTTCTCCTCTGAAGGGCTGATTTTTCAAGCCTAAGACGGCATCGTAGTGAAAAAACATCAAAGCCTGTTCATGCAGACCTTGGATATTTTGAATGACGTCGATCGCTCCGGACAAAGGCTTGATTTTATGGCTTTGACATAAACCCAGCGGCCCTCGCCAACGCAGCCAAAGGTTGCCGAGCAAGAGCCGGCCGCGTCGGCGAGGTTTCAAAGGAAGTCGCAAGGTCGCTGTGCCGTTTATCAGCGCGGCGGACACTATCGGGGTTTCCATGGACGCCAAAGGACCTTCCCCCAACTCAAGCTTAGCCTCAAAGACGGTATTTCTCTTGGCTGCGGTATGCTTGATCGTGACGGTGAGAAAATCGTCGACTCCAAGAGATATTCGGCTAGGCGCCGCCGTTTCGACGTCCAAGTTTCCGGCGGGCGCGATCATGGACACGTCGGCGAACATGACCATCAGGCACATGAAGGGGTAGTACAGCGCCGTCAGCCAATGGCTCTCGAATACGGCCAGCGTCAAGGCCGCCAGCGGCGCCGACAAGGCGAAGATCAAGGCGAGTTTTACGGTCGGCTTGATCATCTTGGAGCCGGGGTCTGAGAGAGCATGGCCGCGACCGCTTGGTCGGGCGTTATTCCGTCCATATCGGAAGCCGGAGTCATGACCAGCCTGTGCCGAAGAAGCGGCGGGGCCAAGGTTTTTATGTCGTCGGGCAGCACATAGTCTCTCCCGGCGATGGCGGCGTAGGCCCTGGAGGCTGAGGCGAGCATGTTCGCGGCCCTGGGCGAGGCGCCGGTTTCGATGGCCGGGTTCGTCCGGGTGTTTCTGATCAGATCCACTATGTAGGCGATGAGTTCTTCCGAGAGCTTTATTTGTTTGGCGACCGAGCGGGCGTATCGGACATGTTCTCTGGTGACGATGGGGACGAGATTGAAATCGGAAAGAGTCGGCATCGCCGGCCCGAGACCGTGGCGCTTGACTATCTCCATCTCTTGATCTCTTTGGGGATAAGGGATTTCAATCTTAAACAGAAATCTATCCAACTGGGCCTCGGGCAGGGGGTAAGTCCCTTGTTGCTCGATGGGGTTTTCGGTGGCGACGACCAGAAAATCCTCGCCGAGATCGTAGGTTTGGCGGTCGATGGTCACCTTTCGCTCATTCATGGCCTGAAGCAGAGCCGCCTGGGTCTTGGGAGGGGTGCGATTTATTTCGTCGGCCAAGAGGATCTCGGTGAAGATCGGCCCTTGGGTCAGAGTGAAGGTGTTCGTCTGAAAGTTGAATAGATTTGTTCCTAAAATGTCTCCCGGCATCATGTCGGGGGTGAACTGGATTCTGCCGAACTTGAGATCCATCGAGGCCGCTAGAGCCTGCACCAAAAGGGTCTTGCCCGTTCCGGGGACGCCTTCCAAAATCACATGGCCGCTGGAGAAAAGGCTCGTTAAAAGCAGGTCGACGGCGTTTTGCTGCCCGACTAAGACCTTCGCGATTTCAGTTCTAATGCTCTTGGCGATGTCGGCTATTAGTTGTAGGTCCACTTTCGATCTCTTCCTTCCATTTGTGGATGGTTAAGGCGCATTTGAGCAAATTGACGGGAGATTTTTCCAGCTTGGCCGAGGAAACTTCACTGAGGATCCTGCGAAGATCTCTCGCTCCTTTGGAGGCGGAAGCGTTGGCCAGCCAGTCTATGCTTTGACGTCTGTCTAGAGTTCTTGGGGCGTGGAGGCTCTTGGCCGCCGAGCGAATGGTCAGCTCGACGTACCCGTCGACGATCGGCTCCATATGACCGGATCTGGCCAGCAGCCGGGCGCTGTTTTCGATCAGCTTGGCTTTTCCGAAGTCAACCGAAGAGGGTTCTAAATCCAGACCTCCAAAACGTCGCCAACAGGCCAAGAGCAACAAAATAGCCGAGACGGCGACGAGAATGGTCACGATGATCATGGGAAACCTCAACATTGAAGGAACAACGGCGGAGGAAGGCTTTTTATCGACATAGGGAAAAAACGGCTCCGAAAATATGATGGGTCCGCCGGCCCCGGAGTCTTCATAGACATACTCGATAATATCGACTATGAACCTCGGATTGTCTCCTTTGGACAAGCCCAGATTATTGGCTAAATCAGGGTCCGATAGGATGTAGAAGTTTTGCCCCTCGACGGACAATAAGCCGAATAAAACCCCTTGTTCTGTGTATATTATAGGCTTTACATCCGGATGATTCATCAGCTGGACCTCCGGCAGCGGCGGCGTCGGAGCGGAGGGCAGCGCCGCGGACATTTCGAAAGACTCCGGCTGCGGCGAACGCCTGACGTCCAAAAATTCGCCGGTGACGAATAAGGCAAGTTCATTGACCAGATCTTCGTTCATAAGGCTTTGGTCGATGACCCATTTTCTTTTCGACATGTTCGGGAGGTACAGCCATTTGGGAAGTATGAGCAAGGCGTTGTCGGCGTCCGTAGCGGAAGCCGCCGCCGGCATGGAAGACGTCAAAACATATAAATCCTCAGGCGAATTTTGATGGGGTTCGTTGAGCAGTAGTCTTACGGCGCCCGGGCCGGATTTGGAGAGTATTTCGTACAGGCCCGCGTAGCCGACGCAAGAGACCGAGTAGGTGGAAGCTCCGATATCGTCGCCGTAGTCGTGGGAAGGAGAAAAAAACCCCCGCGACTGCAAAAGCAGCGTGAGCATATAGGCGAATACGCCTCCAAGCAAAACTATAAGAATGGCGGGTATGGAAAACTTGGCGTTCATCTGGATGCGGTCGCGACCTCAGCGGCGCTGAGTTTATGATTAGATTTTGGGAGCGCCGTCAAGGCGGCTTTGAATTTGTCGAAAAGGCTTCGGCACTGAAGGTAGTCTTCTTTTTTCGGAATAAAGTTGCCGAACCAGCACAATTCCACCTTTTCGACGATCCGACTCATATTCTCGGCGGGGCCGGGAGACAAGCCGAGATTATTCACGATCTCTCTACTGGTCAAAGAACTTGGAAGCGAGCTGTTCATTTGATTTTTCAGCTCTTCGATGGTCGACAGAAGCAGCGAATGCATAGCTTCTATATACAAGCCGTCGTCGGCCAGCTCGTCCGCCTGCTTTTGGATCTTAGCCAGCGCCGCCGGGTCAAGGGAGGTTTGACCAGGCTCTTGTTCGACTTTGGTCTTTCTGATTTTACGGCGGTGATAATGCTTCACTAAAGAGAAAATAATCAAAGCTAAAAGAACGGCGCCTGGAATGGCCAACGCTTTCCAGGAGAGATCGAAATTAAATTTTGGGAGCTTGGTTTGCGGGGCGCTTTTCTCAAATTCGGTCTGAAGGTCGAGGTCTTTGGCCGCCTGGCGGAAGACTTCGGCTGGGTCCTGTCGATGGAAGCCTTTTTGAACGCTGGGAGAGGCGGCGTCGGATTGACTGAAGGCTTGAGAGCAAAAGGCCGAAACCGCAATTAAGTTGACAAGCGTCGCCAAAGCGGCGAACAATATAGCTTTCTTGATAGTTTTCTTGAAAGCTTTCTTGAAAGTTTTCTCGTCGACGGTCATGGAAGCTTTCGCGTCAGCTTTCTCGGCGGCGATTCCGCAGGCGAATCTCTGGAGAGCCGTCCAAAATGAAATCAGGTGCGCCAAAACGGAGTTCACTGAAGCGGTGACAGCCGAAAATTTCACTCAGGACTTCCCTCTGACTTTAGTCGTCGCCCATATTAGGTTTGACCCTTAATTTAGGCTGAAAGAAAAATTTGATCTTAAAGTTTCGCCCGCGCTCTCAAGCAAGAGTTTGACCGGCGTTATGCGGAAAAGCTTGAATATGAAAGCCTGAATCGAAAAAGCGTGACTCTGAAAATTCGACTCCGAAAATTCGACTCTGAAAATTTGAATCGGGAAAATCAAGATAACCTTCTGTCGACTTCAGGATTTTTTTGGTCGATCAGCGGCATGGCGGTCGTAGCTTCGTATAGAGGCAAGATTTCCGAGGGAGGACCGAATTGTTTGAGTCGCCCGTTTTCTATCCAGAAGATTATATCGCAGTCCTCAACCGTGGAGAGCCTGTGGGCGATGATGATGGAGGTGATTTGGCCGCGGATCCTGGTGATGGTGTTTCGGATGATGTTTTCGTTGGCTCTGTCCAAGGAACTGGTGGCCTCGTCGAAAATTATGATTTCAGGGGTGGTGAAAAGAGCTCTGGCGATGGCCACTCTCTGGGCTTGGCCTCCTGAGAGTCCTCCCCCGGAACCCAGCGGAAGGTCTAAGGCCTTGGGATCGTTATCGACGAATTCCATGGCGGCGAGTTTGCAGGCTTCAAGGACTTTGGCGCGGTCGTATTCTTGAGCCCATTTGCTGAAAGCGACGTTGTCGGCCAAAGTGCCGTCCATTAAAAGGGGGTTTTGCGGGACGTAGCCTAGCTTGGACAAATAAGCCGCTCTTGTCGGAGAGGTCAGTTCCACCTCATCGACCGTAAAGGAGCCGTCGGTCGGAGCGACTAAGCCCGAAAGCAGCAGCGCCAAGGTGCTCTTTCCCGCTCCGGACGGTCCGATCAGCCCCGCGCTTTGCCCCTTTTTTATGGTTAGATTTATCTCCTCCAAGACGTTTGCCGTAGAACTCGGGTAATGAAAGGAGGCGTCTTTGAGGACGATCTCTTTGTCGAAGCGGAAGTCGGGGTCCGGGTCGGTTACGGGATCGACTTGCTCTTTGGTGAAAGTCTCCAATAGATCCAAGCAAAGAAGCGCATTGGGCCTAATGCCTCGCATGTTGACGACGTAAGACAGACACCTCGTCACCGCCGGCAAGATTCTCCAGGCGGTCAACATCAATATGGAAGCCGCCGCCACTATCTCTTCCATCGGCACATGAGAGGCCAAAAGATAGATCACCATGCCGCCGATGGTGCTGAAGCCCACGCATTCCATAATCACCGACGGCAGAGAATGACAGAAATTAAGGTAGGCCCGCGAGGGCAGGCCCTTTTCGACGGCGTTCATCATTTTGTCCAAGGCGACCCGCTGTTGACGGTAGGTGATGATTTCCCTAATTCCTTTGGTCATAGCCGTCATGGTGACGCTCTCTTCAACGGAAGTGGAGCTTGCGATCTGACCGGCGTTGTCTAGGCTGCGGCGTATGCGGGTGTAGAGGATGAGACTGGAAAAACTGAAGCAAAGGATGACGATGAGCGTCAGCGAAGGCTGGGCTATAAAAAGGCTGGTGAAGAGAAATACGCAGCATATGACGTTGGAGTAAAGCTGCAGCAACATGACCGTAAAGGCCGACAGGTTGCTGCGGTTCATTATTTTATGGATCACCTCGCCGCTTTTAGGCGAGATGTGCCAGTAGTAGCCTTTGTTGAGGTAACGCCTTATCGACTCCCTGCCTACGTAGATGGCGACTCTTTCCGAAAAGATGGTCGTGAAATGATTGGTCAGGATGGTCAGGAAATTTTTTATCAAGACGAAGGCGATCATGAACGAACTGGTGAAGGCCACCATTCGTCTTGGAGAAGAACAAAAGTCCGCGACGACCGGGACCATTTCCAGCATAGGTTTGACGAGAAAATGGTTTCTGGCCGCCTCAGGGTTGGCCGCGCTCATGGCGAACAGAGAAATCACCAACAGAGTGAAGGTTTCAGTCAAGGCCACAGAAAACTGCAAGACGAAGACGCACCAAAATGAAAATTTAAGGCGTTTGGTCAGCACCCTGTAGATGCGTATGCCGTCTTCAATGAAGCTTTTCCAGATCATCGAAGGCAGCTTATGCGGCATTATGAATTTCACGTCGCGCTTCTCGCTTTTTTCTTCCCCTTCTTCGGATTGGAGATTGCTGGTTTGGTGGAGGGGGCGACTTTCTTTGGATTGCTTTTCTTTAAATCGCGGCTGTCGATGTCGCTGCTGTTTGAAGTGCTGCCGCGTAAATTACCGCTGCGTAAATTGCCGTCGCGTAGATTATTCTTCCTCAAACATCGCCACAGCAGAATAAGCCCCGCCGCGATGGCCGGAATAGACAACATTTGGCCTATGGAGAGCAAATGGTCGTCTTCCGGATTTTGACGCTCTTTTATGAATTCTACCAAAAAACGGCCGAAAAAGTAGAGGATTAAAAATAAAGCCGAAAGAACTCCCCTTGGTCTTTTTTCTTTCCCAAGAATCTTGTCGGTCGCGAGCAAGACTACGAAGATGACGAGTCCCATGGCGAATTCCACCAGCTGGCTCGGGTAACGCGCCGGGCAGATGGAAGGCTCAAGCAAATCGTAGCGGGGAAACTTTACCCCCCAAGCTGAATCAGTGACTTTGCCGACTATTTCGGAATTGAAGAAGTTTCCAAGGCGCACGAAACTTGCGCCTAAGGCCGCTGAAAAGGTGAAGCGGTCGGTGACGATGAGCAGGGGCAGACGATGTTTGCGGGCATACCACAAAAGGGCGCAAAACAGCCCTATGGCGGCTCCGTGGCTGCTGAGGCCGCCTTCCCAGACCTTGAAAAGTCTAAGAGGCTCGTTGAGAAACAAATTGAAGTTATAGAAAAAAACATGACCGAGGCGAGCGCCGATCACCAGGCCGATGAAGCCGGGGATTATAATGTCGAAGGCTAGGTTTTCCGAGGCGCCGGCTCTAAGTGTTTGCCTACGGAATAAAAAAAATCCGCCTAAAAAGACAAAAGCGAAGATGAGACCGTAATAACGGATAGAGAGCTGAAAAAAGGGGAGTTGAAAAAATACGGGGTCGATATCCCAGACAGGCGCCATCAGGGTCATCCATCTCTTGACGATAAAAATTAGGGCCAAAAAGGCAAAAACCAGGGTCTAAGAAGGCCCTGGTTTTTGCATGCAATCACCTGAGGTGGTTTTAACTGGGTTTCGGGTATTTTCGAATAGCCGAATCAGTCATCGCCCGCCTTTCGACGGAGACGTCATTCAACCACATCAGTGCCGGAAATGACGCCGACGACTCTGCGGTTCTCGGCGCGTCCGGCTGGCGTATCATTGGACTCGATAGGTTTGGTCTCGCCGTAGCCTACAGCCTGGACCTTCGAGCTGGAAACGCCGAAGTCGTTTATCAGGCTGTCGCGGACCGCTTCAGCGCGGCGCTCGGACAATTTCTGGTTGTAGTCGTCCTTGCCCACGGAGTCGGTGTGACCTTCAACCAACGCTTCCGAACCGGGATGAGCCTTCAAGAAGTCGGCCACTTTCTGCACTTCGCTCAGATACTGGCTCTTAATGACGGATTTGTCGAAGTCGAATTTGATTTCCATTCTGATGGAGACGGTGATTGGGCAACCATTGGCGTCAACTTTGTATCCGGCCGGGGTGGCTGGGCAGTTGTCGTAAGGATCGCAGACGCCGTCGGCGTCAGAGTCAGTGCAAGCGGGGTTGGCGCCGACTTGGAAGGTAAGACCGGCAAGTACGGCGGGAGCATTGAAACGGGCTCCTTGTTCTCTGCTGAAGCCGTAAGCGTCGTTCACTTCCATTCTTAAGGCCACCACTTCGTTGAAGAAGTATTTGAACCCAAGAGCTGCGCTAGCCGCAAACGAACTGTAGTTGTTGTACTCGGGACGATCTCTGCTGATCCACTGACCGCCGAGACCCAAGGAAACGTAAGGGGTGAAATTGGTCCCGGTATCGAAATGATACAGGGCGCTTAAACGGGCCATGGTGACGTCATTGTCGAACACCCTGTTGTCGGGTGGGTAGCCGGGCAGATACCCGTCGTCGTCAAGACCGGGGGCATAAGAGCCGAAGGCCTCGATGCCCCAGTTTTTAGTGAAGTTGTAACCAAAGCCGACCCCGTAAATGGGGCCGTTGTCCAGGGCAATCTTGTTGTTTGGAAAGAGGTATCCACCCATGAGGCTGATATGAAGAGTCTCACCGCTCATCTGGGCAGAAGCTCTTCCAGGCAAACACAAGGCCAAGGCTAAGGCGACAGCCAAAAGCAAAAACTTTGTCTTCATTGTGATGCTTCTCCTTGCTTCCACTCGAAATTTCGGCCTGTGGTCCTAGACACAAAAATGGGTAGACTGGGCCGCTTAATAGCCGTCTCAAGTGTTGACCATAAAGTCAGATTAGTATACTGGGCAGCTCCGCCAACTGCCATAATTAAACACACAATAAAATAAAAAAACAACCTTGTCAAGATAAATCGTTGGCGGCTTCAAATTTGAAGGCTGTTAGACGATTATTTCGTTCTTATTAGTTGCCTATTTTATAATGATATGATTATATATGCATAAAATCAATAAAATAGGCAGTTTAGAGTCTAAATGTTGGAATTTTTTTAATCATAGACAAGAACTAAAACTGGCCTCCGCTTAAAAGCCGTAACGGAAAAAAAGCCAGGCGAAATTAGGCTAAGCCCAGAAAATAAAAATTACTATTTGCGACAAGTATACTGGATATCAATTAAAATTTCCACTTATTCTTGCAAGGGCTGAAAGTGACGCATTATGAAGTCATTAACTTTTAGCGCCGTAATAACTATTGTTGGACAAATACATTCGTTGTTGTAATTATATCATTTTCTTTCAAAGGAGGCAATTGGTCGAAAATAATAAAAAAACGTTTCCCGACCTGTTTATGAACAAGCCCGATACGGCGGCCTGGCAGGTCCCAACCCACGTTTCGCCAACCCACGCTCCGCCAATCCTCGCTCCGCCGGCGTCGGCTCGCCGGAGTTTGCCTCGCTTTGCTTTGTTTTGCTTTGCTCTAGCGGGACTTGCCGGTTTTTTGACGTCTGACGCGAGTTATGGGTCCGCAGCGTAAAAAAGGAGCTAGGGAGCTAAAGGACTAAGCGACTAAAGGTTAAGGGTTAAGGGTTAAGCGACTAAGCGACTAAGCGATATATGAAGGAAAGAACTTAGGACATTTTGCCGTCAACCTAAAAACCGACGCAGTTAAGGAGCGACAATACCTGCTTAGAATACCTGCGCAGCAAACCCGCGAAGCAATATGACCAAGCAAGCCGACCAAGCGACGCCGTCAAGCGAACCGGACATCGCCCAGTCCAGCCGTCAAGCGATCCGGCCAAAAAACCCGCCCACGCAAACCCGCTGATGCAACTACTGCGAAATCCCGCCAAATTCGGCTCTAAAATTTTTTCATAAAAAATTGAAGTTCTTAAATGATTGAAATTTATAGATAAATTAATTGATCTCGAGATTCAATTTTTGACGTCAGAACAGGTTTCTCACTCTCTTAAATTTAGGCGCCATTAGTTTTAATTACCTCCCATACCCTTGTTTACTAGAATCGCCGCGTCTGAATTAGCCTCAATTAAAAATAAAATTCACAAAAAATCTTTACTTCGCGAGGTCTTCTCATCTCGTTAAGATGAAGTAAGATTAATAATTTCCCTAATAATATGCCAAATATAGGTTGACAAAAATTGTTTGATTTGCTATCATTCTCATGGGCAAATTACAACCATTAATAGTTTCTTAAATATTGGCCATATCTCTGTTGGAAGGTTGCTTAAAAATATACATATCGTCCGTATCGGCTTAATTCGTTGAAGATTTCATTTAACTTCGGCAATTGGTCGTCAAGACTTATACTTACGCTTAACTAGGTCTTTGGCTGACTTAAAATTGCGACTATGATCTTGAAGAGCAACCTTTTCGACGCGCCGAAAAGCCGCAAAGAACTTGCTCTGCGACGAACTTGCTCTTAGACAAGCTTGCTCTGCGGCTGAACGCCGCATTGCAAATCGGCCAAAGAACCGGCCTTTGCCGGGAGCGGTCGGCTGGGTCTCTTTGAGTCGCTGAAACTATGAACCGCTGAAACTTTGAATGGCTAAAAAATCGTCTCCGAGAGTCGTTCTCAGGGGAAACCCACGAGCTTGCTCGG
>JAISZP010000368.1 GCA_031269135.1 Deltaproteobacteria bacterium
AACCGTTTTATTTAATTAAATGTTCTATTTTAGAGCTTTCTAGACCCGTTAAGGCCAAAACAGAGTCGACAGAATCCCCTCTTTTCAAGAGCTTTTCAGCCATCTCCATCGTCGCTTGCTCTTTCCCCGTCTCTATGCCTACTTTTTCGCCATCTTCATGCCCTTTGAACCTAAAAGAGCGTTGGTCGCGCAGATGGCAATCACGTGACTTAGCAATGGCTATGGCGCGTTCGTCTGCGGAAAGATTAAGCAGCTTGGCTTGAGTTTTATTTATCACTGGGTCAAGTTGCGAGACCTTATCCAAGTCCTCCAGGCTACGAGCATCGAAGAATTTCAGCCAAGACCATAATGGGGCGCCGTCAGATTCAATCGGCACTTTAGGCAACTCTAAGACATATGTTTCCGTCTTATCTGTAAGAGTCACTTTATGTATAGGGTCACCTAAAATATAATGGCTTTTATACTTAGGGTAATTTTCAATACAAATATAATCAGTGATAACTATAAAAATACTTTTTTTTAGGGTATCGAAAGTCTCGCCCCATTGCTCTATTTGATTGACGATCAGTTCCGCCCCATAGCACATTAATTGTTGGGGTAAATGCGGCGTAGATGAAATTCGTACTTCAACATAGATGATTTCGCCTGACTCTGTCGTAACCTTAGCGTCAACAGCTCCTAGTTTGACGGTTTCGAAATCCTGATCAAGGTAAGGATCTATGCCATTTAAAAACAACACTTTTTTAATTTCTGTTTCCAACAAAGAACTTAAAAATCCAGCAATCGCCCTCTTGGAACTCTCTTCACCCAAGAGGCGTGAAAAAACATAATCATTTCGCGGCGACAAGAAAAATTCTCCCATATTAACCATCCTTTTGAATTTGTCCTAAATACTACAGCGATTCTCAGCAGAGGCGGAAAACATTGATTTTGGCAGATTTTACCTTTTAAACGGTCGTCTATGCCGGAGCGAGAGTATTGTTGGACTATACGGTGAAAAGTAAAAAAGCGAAAGTCATTCCGGCGTTTTCTCCGTCATGACGCCGGAGTTGACTTGGACGCCGGAAAAACCGTTCGAACTTGCAAACTTGGGGATCGGTAGGAAAAGCGCTTCTCCCATAACAGAGTCGGATGCGTTCCAACAGGCGAATTAACCAGTCTAACCTGTCTAACCAGTCTGAGCGGTCTGAGTGGCCTGAGCAGTCGAAGGATCAAGAAAAGACAAGGCTTAAGCCGATCTTGTCAGTGTTTCTTATACTGGGACCATAGGTGCGGCATATCTAGAAAAACGCTCTTTTCTATGATATTTTTCTTCTCTTTCGATATATTTCTTCTCTTATGATGACTTTATTCTCGGTTATATCTTTTAATGACGCCTTTTCATGCTCATTTGACATTATTGAGGAAATAAAATCCATCCGCGACCTACAATGCCCAGGCGGAACTAAGTTTAACACACCTTTCAGAGATATGCAATTGAGTATTTAAAAAATCTGCAATTCTATTTTTGAAACTATAAGTTCTAGCGAACCCTTTTTCAATGACCTAAAAGCCGAGATGAAAAATCAAGTGAAAAGCGGCGAGAAAAAGATTTTTCAGCTATGATTTGCGTGACATCCTACGATGGTTGGCGGACGACTCCGGCGCGGATGACGATAGCGAGCAAGCAAGCAAGCAAGAGCGGACTCTTTGGAGCGGGCAGGCTAAAGCGTCGCCTTGGAGCGGACAAGCAAGCGCCGACAAAGCCCAAGAAGAAGAAAAACGAGATGCCCGTCCGCAGTTCGGCGGCTCGATGCCTGACATTCATTGCCGCAGCAGGCGAAAGCGTCCAGTCGTTCGAGATGCGCCGTCAAGATGACGATGACTGGCTGGCTCGGAAAATGATGGCGACGCTCTATGATGTGGGGGTTCTATGATGCTTATGTTCTAGGATGTGAAAGTTCTAGGATGCGTTGATTCATGCAATCAATCAACACATCAACACATCGATAAAGCGCTTGCCGAGAGCGATTCTGAGCAGGCGACATAAAGTTGCCTGCTATAGCGGGAAGATCCCCGTTCCAGTTTAAGTCGAGAATATAATTTCCGGGACCTGCAGTACGCTCCTTTGATTGGCGAACGTTTCAGCTGTCAAAGCGCATTTCGCATGGAGATTGACGTTTTCGGAAAAATCTCGACCGGCCTGATCTTCCATAACCCTGAATTGGAAGCGAAACAAATCAAGGACATGGAAATCGACGTCTCAAACACAAATGAAGACTTAAGCATATTAGCCGCGATGCTCGACATGCGGGCTTCGGCTGAAATCGTCAAAGGGAAAAAGCCTACAATCGCCGGCGTAAAAAAAGAGGTGAAGAAAATACTCAAGACCGAATATATGAAAGACGTCTTTAAATATGTAATGGTCCTCAAAAATGATGACGTTCTTCTTAATCATCATGCATCGGCGGATGCCTTGGAAAAAATACGCGCCGATGTTTTGGGGAAAACCGCCCTCTTCACCGACCGAAGCGATTCGTCGAATGAAGAAATTGTCGGCGTCCATCTCAGCGCGGCCAGCGCCGAACAAGCATTCAGGAGGATGAACGATGGCGCGCACTTAGCCTCTCAGCCTACTTTCCAGTGGAACTGCGGCAACATCAGTGCACATCTTCTCACCTGGGCGCCGACCTATCGGCTGCGCGGCCTTTTGGCGAAAGAGTCGGCCGACGAAGGGCTGCGAATCGGCATCGACCAATTGATCGAAGAAATGAGCGCGATACAAAATACCGTAATCGTCGGCGGTGAAGGCGGCGACGAAAAGATGATTTCCGCCTTGACCTTCGGCGGCGAGATCGCCGAGAAAGCGACGTCGATTTACGAACTCGAAAGAAAGTATCCTATTAAGCAGCCGCAAACGGCGGGTTTTGCTTGAATGCGGCTGAAGTCCGCATCCACAGACACACAAAAAAAAGGGGGCTCGGCCCCCTTTTTTTGTTCGGCGCTTAAAAGCCGCTACACGGGAAAAGTTTCCGATAAGCTGACTATCCTATCGTATTCGCTATTGACCTTTTTGGTGATGGCCTCGATGTCTTCAGCGTTGAGGTGCCTAAAACGGCCTTGGATCTTGAAATAATCGGCGATGGGCGTGGGTTTGTCGACCTTACGAATCGCGTAATGACCATCTAAGACCTCGTAGAGAGGAAAGATCCTGGTTGAAACAGCCAGCTTTGCGCTCTCGACGGCCAACTCCGCCTTCATACGCCAGCCGGTGGGGCATGGAGCATAGACGTGCATGTAGGCTGGGCCTTCGATGGCGACGGCCCGGCGGATCTTGTTCATCAAATCCAAGTAGTTGGCCGGAGTGGCTGTGGCCACGTAGGGTATGCCATGAGCGGCGGCGATGGCCGGCATATTTTTCTTCCAGGTGTATTGACCTTTGGATTTGACGCCGACCGGAGAGGTGGTGGTGTTGGCCCCGAAGGGAGTGGCCGAACTTCTCTGGATGCCGGTGTTCATATATGCTTCGTTGTCGAGACAGACGTAGACGAAGTCGACATGCTGCCTCTCCAAGGCCCCGGAGAGGGCCTGCAGACCGATGTCGGCCGTGCCGCCGTCGCCGGCTATGGCCACCACCGGAATGCGCTGTTGATGGCCGCGGCCTTTGCGCCTGAGAACATGAACGGCCTGCTCGACGCCGGAGGCCACAGCGGCCGCATTTTCGAAGGCTATGTGAACCCAGGGCATTCTCCAAGCCGACTGAGGAAAAGGACCGGTGCACACTTCCATGCATCCGGTCGCCGACACGGCTATAAATTCAGTTCCCAAGGCTTTCAAAAGGAGCCTTAGGGCGAGGACCTCTCCGCAACCCTGACAAGCCCGGTGGCCAGGGGCCAAAGAGTCCGGCCCCTTAGGAAAATTTTTTGCGGTTACCTTTTCAAAGGGCACATCAGCGGCTCTCATTCGAGCACCCCCACTATTTCGTAACGGGTCTGGCCCTGCTGAGCCGCCGCCCGATCAAAGATATATTTAAAATCGTCGCGAGTTACGTCGCGACCGCCAAGTCCGAGGACGAAGTTGGAGATGTTGGGCTTTTGGGAAGCCGAATAAAAAACCGACATCATCTCCAAGCCTACCGGCCCGTAAGGCGCGCCCAAGACCAGGTGACGGTCGATGACGGCTAAATTCTTGGCGTGTCCCACCGCTTCCACGATTTCTTCGATAGGGAGCGGACGCCATAACCTGAGCCTCACGATGCCGACCTTCTTGCCCTGAGCTCTGAGTTCATCGACCGCCGTCATGGCCGTCTCCGAGATCGAACCCATGGCCAAAACGATGGTCTCGGCGTCTTTGGCTTGATAGGATTCCACGACGTTGTACTGGCGACCGAAGACGTCGTTAAATTCGGCGAAGGCCTTTTTGATGACCGTCTTTGAGGCCAAAAGGGCGTCATCGGTCGCTTTGCGGGACTCGGTGTAATACTCCGGCCCGCCCAACAGACCAAGAGACATCGGCGCTTTGATGTCGAGCTTGAAGCAGGGGACGAAAGGCGGCAAGAACTTATCGACGGTTTCTTTATCGGGAATCTCGATAGGTTCGATGAAGTGGGAAAGAGTGAAACCGTCGAGATTCAAGCTGACGGGCAGACTGACCTTCGGGTCTTCCGCCACGCGAAAGGAGATCAGAGTCAAGTCCAACGATTCCTGTCCGTTTTCGGCGAATAAGCAGATCCACCCGGCGTCGCGGACGCTCATGATGTCGGAATGGTCGTTCCAGATGTTGATCGGCGCGGATAAGGCCCGGTTGGCGATGGCTAAGACGATTGGAGTCCTCAAGACCGGGGCGATGTAGATCATCTCGTTCATCAAAGCCAAGCCCTGAGAACTGGTGGCGGTGAATGTCCTGGCGCCCGCCGCCGAAGAACCCAAGCAGGAACTCATGGCCGAATGCTCGGATTCAACCGGGATGTAGGCGGCGTCAAGAGAACCGTCGGCGACCAACTCCGAGAGGTGCTCCACGATGTGAGTCTGCGGAGTGATGGGGTAAGCGGCGATGACGTCGGTGTCGGCGAGCTTCACCGCCTCGGCCACAGCCAAAGAGACTTCGATACCTATGCGCTTGGCCATTTTACACCTCCTCTAAGGTCATGGTTATGGCCTTCTTGGGGCATTCATGGGCGCAGATGCCGCATCCCTTGCAATAATCCAGATCAGCCTTGTAATATTTCTCCGGAGCCATGTCTTGATAGACGCCGTCAGGACAGTAGTAGTAACAAAAACCGCAGTAAATGCACTTTTCCTTATCCAACACCGGACGCACCGATCTCCAGTCGCCTGTCTTGAAAGCTACCGTGCTGCCGGGAGCGCCGCAAAGGCCCAGGGGCAAATCGCCAACTTTAACTAAAGCATCTATGGGCTTTTTCATTACGCCACCCCCTTGGTTTCTTCATACGCCCGCTTGAAGGCGGCTAGATTTTTGACGGCCAACGCCCCGCCGAAACGGTGGGTGAAGGGTTCCTCAACGTCTTTAAGGGTGGCCTGGCCTAAAACCTTGGAGAAGGCGCCGAGCATGACGGTATTGGTGATCGGCACTTTGAGCTCTTCCAATGCGATTTTGACGGCGTCAATGGTGGAAATCTTCTGCGTGAAGCCATACCGATTTCTAATTTGCTCTTCGCTTTGGTGGGTGTTAATCAACAGCAAACCATCGGGCTTGAGTCCCTGATCAACTTTGGTCACGTTCATGACGGTTGGATCTAAGACGACGACGACATTGGGTTCATACACCTTCTCGCGTATCCTGATGGGAGAATCGGATATGCGAAGAAAAGCCGTCACAGGGGCTCCGCGCCTTTCTGGGCCGAAGCTGGGAAAAGCCTGGGCATACTTGCCCATACCGATGGCTGTTTGAGCCATCAGCTCAGCCGACGTGACAGCGCCCTGACCGCCGCGGCCGTGAAACCTAATTTCGAGCATAGACATAATTGTAATTCCTGAAGCGTCTTGCGACGCCATGGAGTTACAGCCTCCTTTCAAATTTTTTCGCATTTTCGGCGAAAAAGAAAACTACAATTTGTTCGCTTAAGAACAAAGAAAAAAGCCGTTAGAAAGCTGGATTTGATTGTTTAAGAAATAAGCTGTACCTGCTAGGATCATCAAAATTCGCAAGCGAATTTTTAATTCGTCAAAATGTGTCAAAAAATTTGTAGGACACAAAAAAATTTTTTTGCTTAAATGCTATAATTGATTAGCACATAATGATTATTAAGCATTCTTCGGCATTGGGGAGAGGTCGTCGGACCCGTCGAAGCGTTGATGGGCGAATCCGGCGGAAAGCGCCGCAGTTCGGTTTTTTCGAGCTTTACATCAGCGAGGAAAGGCGAGAGCGCCTCTCTAGTTTCTTTCATGTTAGCAAATATTTGACGCAAAATAAAGAACAGCGTCGAGAAAATCCCTCCAGCAAGGTCCAAGCCTTATCCGAACCTAGCCCAAACCATGTCCATACCATGTCCAAACCATGTCCAAACCTTGCCGCCGCCGGACGATCGGAAGGCCGCCGAATATTCGCTTATGAAATCCGGCGCTGATTCAAGTCGATGAAACATGTCCGCCGCCGCCGTCTGAACCTTTGGATTTAATTACGACCATCTGCTAATATCAGTAATCATCGGCTGAGATGGGTCGGGGCGAAAAAATCTCGACAAGTCGCCGCCTTTCCCTCTTTAGCTTTCTTTACTTTCTCTATCTCGTTTTCTTTATCTTGCTTTACTTTCTTTATCTTGCTCTCTTTCTCCATCACGCTCTCTTTATCTTGTTTTTTTTGCCTTCTTTTTTTTGCTCTCTTTATTCTTGCGGCTGCAAGGCGACCTTAGCGCGGAACGCAGACGACGCCCCGCTTTTTATGCTTTTCTCTTTATCGACAAAGAGTCGTAAGCGACCATCAAACCAGTTCGGCGGCGATATATGCCCAAAAACGGAAAAAAGGCCCATGGCTAAACAGAAAACCACTCACCAACGAGACAATCTGGAAAAATATCTCAACTATGTCTTAGGCGTCAATCCCTATGAATTTGCTCTACTTCCCGATGACGAAGGTTTTGTGCCGATTAAAGAGCTTTTAGCCGCCTTAAGAGACGAAGTCGGCTGGAGAGGCATCACTGAAGGGCGCATATTTGAGATTCATAACCGCCCCGCAGACGCTTCGCCGATTGAGATTGCAGGCAATAAGATAAGGCTGAAAGGTCAGGGGCCTATCACGCCGGAGGTTTCTTCCGGCGGCGTCGTAAAGCCGAAACTGCTCTACGTAGGACTCAACCCGGCAAATTGGCGCCACTGCTCCAGAGAAGGTCTGACGCCGAAGCCGACCGAGAAAGCGGTCCGGCTTTTTTCCGACAGCGCCATAGCCTTAAAGATCGCCCGCCGCTTTTACCCCGAACCCGCGCTTGTGACCGTCAACGTCCGGCAAGCGGAAGGGCGGGGAGCATTCTTCGCTCCTGTTTCGGAAACCATGTGGGTGACCGACGCTCTAAAGCCGGAAGACCTCTCTGGACCGCCTGTTGAGCCAACGCCGGAAACGACGGAACCCAAAAAGAGTTCTGAAAGCCCGCAGCGCCCGACGATAGCTCAAATACCCAGGTCTCAACCGATTGTTCATCAAGGAAAGATTGTTCATCAAGGAAAAAAGAAGGGAAAATATCAAGACAGCCCGGATTGGAAGACGCAGACCAAAAAGGACAGAAGAAAAGACCACTCCTGATGGCCGATGGCCTTCAGTTGCTGGTGACTCTATTGCGTCCCTTTGATTTGGATTCATAGAGAGCTTTGTCGGCTCTAGCTAGGATCGAGGTGGAGGTGTCGCCCTGTCTGGCCTCGGTCACTCCTAAAGAAATAGTGACGTGGATG
>JAISZP010000374.1 GCA_031269135.1 Deltaproteobacteria bacterium
GAGATGCTGTTTAACGGGAAAAACTTTAAAGATTCGCTTCACGCGGGCGCCGGAGCTTTTTTAGGCTTTCTATGCGGCGGTCTGCTTAAATTTATAATCGGCGCCATCCTCACCGGGTCGTTCGTTTGGCTGGTGGTCAGCAATTGGCTGAGCAGCTGATTGATTCAAACAATCGTCTCAAGACTATTTTAAGGCCTATCTTTCAGTCGCATTCTTGCAGCGCATTGTCGACAAGCATTCGCATTTTCGACACGAACCATGAACCGCAATGAATATGCATTAGATTCATCGACTATATTTTAGATTGCATTAAACTGCATTAAACGCCGAACCATCTTATACGTCAAATTGATGCTCAAGATCGATGATAAGCTCCACTTCGCCTCTATGAAGCTTGGAACGCACCGCTATGTCCTCCACGCTTAAACCTTTTTTGGCCAATTGCAGCACTTGAGCTCTGACCTCGGGAGCAGCCGGATTGGCCATGGATTCGCTCGTTTGGATCTTTTTGCTTATCTCGCCCCCAAGCTCTTCGAGCTTGTTTTGGGCGATCGCCACCGCCTCTTGAGTGACCCTCAACAATTCCTGGTAATCCTTAAGCCTGCGATCAAGCTTTAAGATCAGATCGCTGGTCAAATCCCTTTTATCTTTAAGATTGTCTTGAAAGACCTCGGCTATCCTGTCGGACTCGGTTATGAACCTTTCGATGCTCTCCTTCAATTTTTCGGGCATTACGGTCGGATCGGCTTTCGTCGGACGTGATTTCGAGCGCCAAAGGAAGGCTATCAGAACCGCCAGAATAACAATTTCCAATAGCCCTTGCATAAACATAAATGTTTTAATATCTACATCCACCCGATAAAGCCTCTCGCCGACATAAAAATCCCAGGCCTGAGCCGCGCTTTGATTTGATTTGATTTGATTTGCCGACCAAACCCCAAACCCTAAACCCTAGACCCTAAAATCCACGACTTGTTCGATTTCAAATTCCCACCTTGGCGGCTCTTGGACTTCTTGAGCCTCTCGCCATTTTTTGGCTCGTCGTCCTCGCTTGCGCTCCAGCTGAGGCCTGATGGGTTCAACGGCTGCGGCATATTCGGCGGCCGCCACAATCTCGACCTTGTCTCGGTACAGAGCCTCAGCCTCTTGCAGACGGGCTATCCGAGACATCTCCTCGCCGACCATCGCCTGTCCGGCCACATAGCCGCCCATCGCCGGCAGGTGAAGTATCATTTGGTTTATATGATGAAGAGGCGCGGTCATTGTGACATCTCGTTGACGTCTCGGCGACGTTTCGGCGATTATGAAGTCAGGCTGTTTGCGTTTTTTTGGATTTTCTCGGCTTTACCTTTTATTTAGGGTAGCGTCGCTTGGCTTAAGCAATGGTCGGCCCAAATCCGAGTGGAACCCCATAATTTTCCGTTCCGATCTTCGCATGGCGCAGTCTCGGAAAGATTATTATACTTCGCTCAATGCGTGATTTCAACGATATTGACGGCAATTTTCCGAAGCCGCATATTAATTTGAAACGCCGGAGCAGGCCAAGCCGGAGTCGGAAGGTGGAGGGGGCCAGAAACTCATGAGGGTTATGTTGGCCGCAAAAAGCCGGAAAACGCGCTGCAGCTGCTGCGGCGAATGGATAAAGGAAATATCTCGACTCCATAAATACTTGCAACAGAAATACTTGCAACAGCTAAGATTGCGCATTTTTCTTGATCATTAAGAGTATTCGCATAGTGATTTTGAACTTTCAACAACTTACGTCGAAGCATTTCTGCCGGGAAATTGCCGACGCCGCAAGAAGGCGCTAAAAAACGACTGTCGATGCGCTCTGATTCACGCTCCACAAAATCAAGCATTGCATTGGAGAAACGACCACGAACATTTACGATGTCGCTAGCCATTTCAGCGGTTGCTCGTCGTAATTTCAGCGCAAGTTTAAAAAATATGTTTAATTATAGATATTGATGTTGAATGATTAACTGCTGGCGACCATTTAAAACATATTCCATATCAGATTATGTTTCGAGCCGTTGAGCAGCTTTTAATTCCTCTATCAATTCATTCTCATGAACATTCAAAAAGTCTAATTCCGCTTTAGTCGCAGAATCAAACTCTACTTCGTAATTAGCTGAAGCCCTAACTTCAGCTAATTCAGCTAATTGTTGTTTAATAATCAGCGCGGAACGCGGCATTTGATTATCCATATAACCCCTAAAAATTTTATTATCAAATGTCAATTAAACATTTAAATGAAAAGCTTATAAATAAAAAAATTTTTAGCTTAAAAGTTGGAAAATTTATACAATAATGAAATATATTATTTATAAAATGTCATTTCCGTGCAACATATGCTTTTTATAGAAACGAATAATTCAATAAATCCTTTGATCTGACATCATCTGGTTGGAACGCCTAGAAGAGTCCGGCGAATGTCTAAGAAGGCAAAACAAAAAGGGCAAAATAAAGAGGGCGAAACTAAGAGGTCAAAACAAAGATGGCGAAAATAGGATGGCGAAACTAGGAGCGCTGCCGATGTTTTTACGGCTGCGAGCGATTGCTTGGGCGGCGTCAAAATTGGACAATCTATTCGCTCTCCGGCATGACCGCCCTACCCCTTGACCGGAACAATCCGGCGATACCCCACCGCGAGAGCGAAGAATAAAACATTCACGATAACGACCGTTGCGCCGGTCGTGGTGTTTATTTCGGGCTGAAAGGAAGCCCACAGACCAATTTGCCCAGCCAAAATCCCAGATATGATCGAAGCCCAAAACATGCCCTTGAAAGAGGCGGCCATCACCCTTCCGGTAGCCGCCGGAGCGACTAAAAGAGCTGTAACCAAAAGCACACCGACCGCCTGGACGGAAACAACCACCACAAGGGCCAGGTAAGCTCCGAAGAGATACTCGGACAAGTCGGGCTTCAAGCTGATGGGACGGATGATGGAATTGAGGGTAAGCTTATTGGTGAATGCCCAGAGAAATAAAAACGAGATGACGGCTAAAGCCATTAAAGCCAGGACCTGCACGTCGCCGACCGTTAAGACGTCCCCTAAAAAAAAGCGCGACAACCCAGCCGTCGCCTGAGGCTGACGACTGACCAAGGCCAACCCCAAGGCCACAGCTCCGGAGAAAACCAAGCCTATGACCGTATCGTGAGCCAAGTGGCTGCGCCCGACCAGAAAAATGATGGTCAGGCCTATGATTAAGCCCAGAGCCAAAACAGTCAATTGGATGTTGGTCTGAAGGATTAGAGCCAGGGCTACCCCGGCGAAAATGGAATGCCCCACGGCGTCGGGGAAAAAAGCCATCCGCCGGTTGACTACGATCACCCCGCTGGCTGAGGTGGCTACAGTCAGAAGCAATAGCGCCCAGGCGGCCCGCTTCATAAAGACAGGCTCGTAAAATGGGCCGAAAAGATCGTAGAGATTAGCTAAAGGCGTCACGATGAAACCCTATGAAGTTTTTCTGTGTCGACATTTTCAGAAGAATTTCTTACGTCTTTACTTATCGCCTATCATCTGCTTACCTGTCCGTCTGTTTGCCTGCCTATCTGCCTATCTGTCTATCTATCTATTTGCTTGGTTGGTTGGTTGGTTGGTTGGTTGGTTGGTTGGTTGGTTGATTGCTTGCTTGGTTGCTTGGTTGCTTGCTTGGTTGGTTGGTTGGTTGGTTGGTTGTTCGGCGTCTTTGATGTCTACGCTGCTCTGATGCAGGCCAAAGGTGGCCGCCAAGATGTTGGTTTTGAAGATGTCTTGAGGCGGACCCTGGGCCACGACGACGCGATTTAAACAGATTACCCAGTCGCTGTGGGCTCTAGCCGTCGGCAGATCGTGACTAACCATGACGATGGTGTAATCTTTTTTGAAGTCCTCCAAGATCTCGCACAGGAGCTGCTCGCCGTAGACGTCCACTCCAGTGGCCGGCTCGTCTAAGATGAGAATATTCGGAGACGACAACAAAGCCGCAGCGAGCAAAACTCTTTGAGTTTCTCCTCCGGATAACGTTCCCAAGGGTTTATCAAAAAGGTCTTGGGCTTTCACCCTCTCGAGTCCTTCCAGCACCTTTCGCTTGACCCCTTTGGATATTCCGGCCCACAAGGGACTTTTAGTCAGAGGCATGGCTAAGAATTCCTTCACCGTCAAAGGCTTATGGCGATCGAAATCGAGCCTTTGAGGGACGTAGCCGAATCGAGGCGAAGGCATGTCGAAGACGATCGAGCCTTTATACGGCCATTGCCCTAAGATGGTCTGGACCAAAGTGCTTTTGCCGGCCCCATTGGGGCCGATAATGACTGTTTGGCTGAGGTGGGGAATCTGGGCGGTGACCTTTTGCAGCACCGGATATTGACCCAAGGTGACGCTGAGCCCGTCGATTCGAATCAAGGCCTGAGCCATTTCACTGGCCGCCGGAATCGGTCTGGTCGGGAGCTTTATAGTTGGGAGGGAAAAGGCTTGATAAAAGTTCCAAGTCCTCTTTAAGAACCAATTGATAATAGTCCAATGGCGGGTCCGACGGGCCGGAAGCGACGGTGTCTATCACGGCCCCGGGGACCTTGAGTTCAGCTCCCAAGGTCTGGGCGGCGCTGGGATCGGCATGAGGATCGAGCAAAATCGCGTTTATTTTCTCGCTGGTTATAATCTTTCTTAAAAGGTCCAGCCTAGCCGCCGACGGAGGGGCTTCCTCCGAAGGACTCAAATCGGCCAAGACCGTCAGTCCCAAATCCTGAGCCAGGTAATCGAAAAAACCATGACTCGTCATGACCTTATAGCCCCGGCGAGTATTCTGAAAGTCGGCGATCGCGTCCGACAATCGATCCATATCGGAGCTCCACTGGGCGAGTCTTTCGCGGTAATGCTCCTGATTCTGGGGATCTAACTCGATTAAGGCGTCGGCGATGTTGGCGACCATAATTTTGGCGTTTTTGGGCGACAGGAAGATATGAGGATTTGGGAGCATGGAAGGAAGTTTTCCGCCGGATCTTTTGGCGGGTTCGCCTTCCAAATCCACCCTTCCCCAAACCTGAGACAGGGTCGGAACAGCGTCGGAGGCGTCTATGACTTTAATGTCTTTTGGAGCGACCATCAAAGCCTGAGGCAGGTAAGATTCCAAATCCAAGCCGTTTTTGACCAGAAAGCGAGTCTTAGTCAACCGTTCAAGATCTCTGGCTGCGGGAGCGAATTCGTGAGGACAACCGGTAGCGGGGTTAGTGATCAATTCCGCCTGAAAACGGTCTGTCCCTTGAGTTAAGAATCTGGCGAAGATCCATACGGGATAACTGGCGCAAGCCAAGCGATCCGCCGCCATCAACTGAACAGGAAAGATGAGCAAAATCGCGATTAGGACAATCAGACAGGCCAATCGCCTATTTTGGGGTGGGACCTTTATGGTAAGCATTTTGGTGTTCCAAAGTTTATTTTTTTAAGCTAAAGCTGGGGCGACAAGCCTAAGTGAAAGGCAAGCTTAGGCGAAAGCCAAGCCTAGGTTAAATCCAGCTTAAACGCAAGCCAAGCCTAGGCGAAAGCCAGCTTAGATGAAATCAATAGGCAAGAAATAAAAGAACACCGGGGGAAAGCTGAATGGAAACATCGACCGCGACAAGCAATTGAATTTTTCCGCTAAATTACGCATGGAATTCATCGCCCAAAGTCTCCCGATTTAGGCGTCGCATAGAGACCAAAGTCAATTGACGAACCTCCGCCGACGAACCTCCATCAGCGGGCTTCCCGCACTTCCCGTAAAATCTTGGCCGCAGGACCGGCATCACGGACTACGACCAACTGAGTCTGGTCAGCGGGCATCAGGTTGCGAACGAAGCTTCTCCTGGTCGCGTCGTTGGCCGTCCTGGGAGCGGAAGCGAGCGGAGACTGCAAGGGTTTAGCCGCTTGGGCGATAGGCGGCTGGACTTTCGGCGGCTGTACGGGCACTGCCTGAACTTCCACCGGAGTCGCTTCCACAGGGTTTTGGGACGCTTGGATAGGCCTAATCTGAGCAGGTTGAACCGGAACGTTTCTAGGCGGAACCGTCGCTCCGGCGGCTGAAAGCTGGGCAGGCCTTTGATTGGCGCTAGCCAGCGCGGTCTGGGCAAAGGGCTGAGATTCAGGGCCTTTAGGAGCCTGGCGGATAAGCGGCGGGTTTGAACCGTTTCCGCCGCTGCCGTTATTGCCGGAAGGAGCGCCTGCCGCAGATTTAGCCGCATCGGAGGTGGCCTGCTTTCTGGCGGCCAGCTTTGCCAAAGCGGAAGGCTTGCTGCTGGTGGCGACCGTCGGTTGAGCGCCACCGGAGCCCTTAGGCGCCGAGGCGATTGGTCTGGAGGAAGAGGGAAAAGACCCCGGTTGCCCGACGGTCGAAGTCAACTGGTTGACGTAAGTGCGTTCCAACTCGATGCGGTTTTGCATGAGTTCGGAAAGACGGGTGCCCGACTCGTTGAGCCTTAAGACCAAGGTGTCGATGATTTGCTTGGAGATGTCGGGATAATTCTCCAGCACTTCTCCGAGCTTGTCGCCGGGAAAGACCTTTACGATGCTGCGGCCCTTGCTTTTGATGGTGGCGCTTCTTCTGGAACCCACCAGAGCGCTCATCTCGCCGAAATAAGTGTTTGTCTGGGAGATTTCGGCGATAAGGTTTTGACCCTTATAAACATCCAAGCAGCCTTGAATCAATTTGTAGAAGGCCGTATCGGTATTGCCCTCTTTTATTATGGTGTCGCCGTTTTCAAAGATCATTTCATCGGGATTGAGCAGATAATGCGGCAAGCTTTCCTTCTGGATGACGGTTTTCTCCAAGACTTGTTCGAGGGTGGTCATGCCCTGCTGGCATTTCAAAAGGCCGTCTTGTCTTAGGGTATGCATGCCTTCCTTCAAGGCGATCTTTCTGAGGTGACCCTCCGGGACCTTTGAGGCGATGGCGTCGGATAAAGTAGGAGAATTCTCCATGACCTCAAAGACTCCAAGACGCCCTTTGTAGCCGGAACCCTTGCAGGTGGGGCAGCCGCGGCCTTCATAGAGCTGAACCGTGGCCACCTCTTTGGTGTCGAAGCCGGCTTCCATCAACTTATTGGCGGGGAGCTTGGAAGCGGGCTGTTTGCAGTTCGGGCAAACCCTTCTCAAGAGGCGCTGGGCCGAGCAGACGACCAGAGCTGCCGCGACGTTGAAGGGCGCGACTCCCATATCGACCAGACGGGTGACGGTGGAGGGCGCGTCGTTGGTGTGGAGGGTCGACAAGACCAAGTGGCCGGTCATGGCCGCTTCCACGGCGATTTCACCTGTCTCCAAGTCTCGAATCTCGCCGATCATGCAGATGTCCGGATCTTGCCTCAAAAACGCCTTAAGGGCTCTAGCGAAGGTCATCCCCACGTCTTTAATGACGTTGACCTGGTTGACTCCGGGAAAGTTGAACTCGACGGGGTCTTCGGCCGTGAGGATCTTGACGTCGTCGGTGTTTCTCAGAGAAAGAGTGGAGTAGAGAGTGACCGTCTTGCCGCTGCCGGTGGGGCCGGTGACCAAAAGAAGACCGTTGGGCCGATAAGCCGCCCGCATGAACTGATCAAGGTTTTTCTGGGTGAAGCCGAGCTTGGTCATATCGACGTTTAGGCCGCTCTTATCCAAGATACGAAGAACCACCGATTCGCCGAACAAGGTCGGCAGAGAGGAAACACGAAAATCGATCTCTTTGTTTTTGCCCAGGCGCATTTTGATACGG
>JAISZP010000385.1 GCA_031269135.1 Deltaproteobacteria bacterium
AGTGGTTGTTTGACGGCAATGAACGGTCGAAAAACTGCATTGATTTTAGCAGATTTCTCAAATTTGAACCAGTGCCTTGCGGGTCTGTAGTTTTTGTTTCCAATAGATGTGTTGGTTTATGTTGAAGCTGTTTTAGCGCTAAAATAGTTATTTATATACTTATTAATTGTGGTTTACGTATCTAAAGATTTAAATAATAGGATTTTAATTTTAATTTTATTTTATGATAGTAAAAATTCATTGGCAAGGATTAGTAATAGCCTAATTATAATAAATATTTAGTCGTAATATTTGCTTTTAATGTTTTATTTTGCAATCTTAAATATATATTATTAATGTCGATAATTAATTTTTTTGTTTTAAACCGCCTCTCTAATAGCGAGATTCGCTTTTAGTCCGATAGGGCGTCGAAAAATCGACGGTTTCGAGCGACATCCCGGCTAGGCTCTTTTGTCGATAATTTGTTGTTGTTGACTGGCAAAAGCGTAGAATTGCACTCGAAATATATTGTAAATAAAGCCGTTATATGATAATATTTTTAAACTACAAAGCGAGGTCTCACTTGACTTCAGCTTTAGGAAAAGGAAAAACAGACTAAAAGCAATCGAGTTTTCTCTCATTATACGGTTTGTTGATAGTTTAACCGTAAATTTAGGCCAATCTATAGCCCGCCTAAAGAGATTATTTTTGCTCTTCATCAGCCGAATTTAAAACTATGCTGCGGCTTTTGTCGGACAGGGCTGTAAAAATTTCCTACGATGCTCATTGAGCTTTACCTGATTATGGCGAGTTTTGCCTGAGTTCGGCGATAGTTGCGACTATGACCACGACTGGAGCAAGAGCCTTTCAAAAAAAACGGCACAAAATTTGCTGGATATGCTTTCGGTCTCAATTGGAAAGAAGTTCCAAATTTCCAGTCTTATTCTGCGGCCCGTTAAGGTGAACCATGGATGTCGCAACCATAATCGGCATTTTGTCTTCTGTTGGTCTTTTGGTGATCTCCATCAACATGGGTGTTGGGGTGATGGCCTTCGTGGACGTGCCTTCTCTGCTCATCGTCGTTGGCGGGACGGCCTGCGCCACCATGATAAACTATCCGCTTAGAGATTGTCTCAATACCCTTTCGATTTTAAAGAACGCCTTCGTCACTAAAAGCGTCACGGTAAGCGATATAATAACCAGCTTTATCACTTTTTCGGCCAAAGCTCGCAAAGAAGGCTTATTGTCGTTGGAAAACGACATCTACGACGTCAGCGACGCCTTTCTTCAAAAGGGTCTGCAGCTGACCGTGGATGGTCTTGAGCCTCAAGCGATAGTGGACATTCTCGAAACGGAGATCTCTTTTCAAGAATCCCGGCACCGCTTGGGAGCCGACATCTTTCAGGCCATGGGGACGTTCGCCCCGGCTTTCGGCATGTTGGGCACGCTTATCGGCCTGATTTCCATGCTTCAGCAGATGGGCGATCCGTCGGCCATCGGCCCGGCCATGAGCGTGGCCTGGGTGACCACCTACTACGGAGCGAGCTTAGCCAACGTCGTCTTCATTCCCATATCAGGCAAATTGAGGGCCAGATCCAAATCCGAGACGATGGTCAAAGAGCTTATCGTCCAGGGCATATTAGCGCTCTGTCGGGGCGACAATCCCCGGATCATCGAGCAGAAGCTGCACGCCTTCATTCCTCCCTCCGCCAGAATTTCGGCCTTTAGGTAAATTATGGAAGGCCCGCGCTACGGCAAAGAAGAACCGGAAAACAAGCCCGTGGACACCACCACGGTGCTTTTCACTTCCATCATTCTGATAATACTTACCTTTTTCATCATGATGACCGCCAAGGCCAATTTTGACGAGACCAGGTATGGTAAAGTAGTGACCTCCGTCTACGAAACCTTCGGCATGTTCGACGGCGGATATTCGATCATCGGCAGCGACTCGGGGCTGGCCATCGACATGGCTTCCATCGGCGACCCTATGCATAGGTTGGATGTTCAAGACTCTGAAATGGCCCGCATCCGGGCCCTGCTAGCGCCGGAAATGTTGGACGGCGAGGCGAGGATCGTTCACCGCGACGGTCAGAGGGTGGTGACGCTTTCAGCGGATTTGCTCTTCAATAGGGATTCCGCCGAGCTTACCGAAGGCGCCCGTCAAACCTTGATGGCCTTCAGCCGCATAATTCGCGACATCGACGTCCCCATCGCCATTGAAGGGCACACCGACAACCGTCCGCCGTCGACCGAAGGCGTCGAGGACAATTGGGACGTTTCCATGGACCGCTCGCTCGCGGTCTTGGAGTTTTTCGTGAGCGAAGGCTCTTTGGAGCCCCAGAGGCTGACTCCTTACGCCTACGGCGGGGCCAAGCCGATGGTCGCCAACAACTCTCCAGCCAACCGGGCCAAAAACAACCGGGTCGATCTGGTGTTGGACTTCGAGCACACCAAAAGCGGCGCCTTAAGAGGTCTGGTTTCCGGGGACAAGAGTTTCGATTTCCAAGGTTTTGATTTTAAACTCCCTCAGGGTCCCGGCGACGAGAGCGAGGTTTATTGATGAAGAAGCGTATCGAGCCGGATCCGACGCTGAATTCCTCCAGCTGGATATTGACGTTTTCGGATATGGTCACTTTGCTTTTGACTTTTTTCGTCATGATCATATGCATCACTTCCTTGGATCCAAGAACCCTAGCCGACACCAATGACGACGATTTGACGGAGATCGCCCCAATGGCGCCGCAGCAAGGTCCAGGCGTTCTGGGTTTTTCCAATCCGCTTTTGATGGCCCCGATTATTTCCATGATTGAGCAATTAGAGCAGTTGCCTCCGAACATAAGTTTGGATCAAGACGAGATCTTGGCGGCTCTCTTTCAGCTTGATCCTATAAACACGCCGAATTATCAGCGTTTGCAGCGCGAGATCACCGATTCGGTCTCCATCTTCAAAGACGAACGAGGCATGGTCATCCGCTGGGATAAGGCTATTTTGTTCGCCGAAGGCTCAATCATGCTGAGGGAAGAAAACGTTGAGCTCCTAAATAGAGTGGCCGACCTGCTGGCGACTCTGACTCTTCCCGTAAGCGTGGAAGGCTTCACCAACCCGATGTCGGAACTCGAGGGCGGCGAGAGCATTTACGCCTATACTCTCAGCAGCAGCCGCGCCAAGCTGGTGATGCAGCACCTCGTCGGTCGGGGGATCCCCGAAAGACGCTTTAGACTGGGTTCTTACGGCGGCTCAAGACCGGTCACAGCCGATCCGGCCAAATCCATGGAGAACAGCCGCCTTGAAATAGTCATCTACAAACCGGCTAAGAGTTCCTGGACAGGCTGACTCGTGGACAGGTCAACTCGTGAAAAGGTTGACTCATGGACAGGTAAACTCCCGGATAGTCCATTTTAGGGATTTGATGGTTTAGTGATTTAGTGATTTAATAGCTTAGGATTCAATAGTTTAGGGATTTGATGGCTTAGGACTTGATGGCTTAGGGATTTGACGGTTTAGGATTTGACGGCTTTAGGATTTAATAGCGTAGGGATTTGATGATTTGTGATTTGATGGTTTAGGGATTCAATAATGTAGCGATGCGATGATTTAGAGACGAAACAGTTTAGAGACGCAATGCTTTAGAGACCTATTTGTCCTTTGAAGCCTATCTCATCAATATCGACAAACCTATATATCGCTTTTCGCGACTCGTAAAAACCGTAGAATCGCGTCGTTTTTTTTGCAGGCTAATCGCTGAGTTTATGTGAGGACCAATATTATGGCTGAAAAAAAACCTAAAGAGACCAAGAAGGCGCCCGCCCCGCCCGACAATGCCGCGCCGGAGCAAGATTCTCCTAAAGGTAAGGGCGGCGGCGGCAAGTTAAAGCTTATAGTGATGTTTTTAGCGGCTATGATAGTCGGCGGAGGTCTAACCTTTGGGGCGCTGCGGTTTTTTTTCTCAAGTCCGCCGGCTGCCGAGGCGCCGCTGGAAGCTCAGACTCAGCAAGAGGCCCCTGCGCCATCCACCTTGGAAGAAGCTCAGGATGGTTCGCCCATAACCGCGCCCTCTAAAACTTCTTCAAGCTCCTCAGGTTCCTCCCATGCCTCATCGGAAGGCGGCGCCGAGGGAGATGCCGCTGCTGAAGGCCCCGTCACCGTCGAGCTTAAGCCTTTCACCACCAACTTGAACGAACCTTCCGGGCGTAGGGTCGTAAAGCTGACGATTGGGCTGGAAGTCGAAAATCAGATTGCGGCTAATGAAGTCAACAGGCAGATGTCCAGCATTCGAGACAAAATACTGATGCTGCTTTCAAGTC
>JAISZP010000387.1 GCA_031269135.1 Deltaproteobacteria bacterium
CAAGGAGCATTAAAAATGAAAACTCTAACGACGATTCTCACCACAATCCTTACCGCAGTCGTTTTGGCTTTGTTTAGCCAAGCAAGCCTGGCCGCCGACGGCGACGAGCTGATCCCGCCCGTCATTAAAGTGGGGACCATGGGCACTTTCGAGCCTTTTACTTATGTCGATGAAAACAACGTACTAACCGGTTTCGACATTGAAGTGTTGAAAGAAATCCAACGAAGAGATCCGGTTTTAAACTTTGAATTCATAGCCTCGCCATGGGATACTCTCTTTCCTGGCCTGGATGCGGACAAGTTTCAGATGATCGCCAACCAGATCGCCGCCACCGAAGAGCGGAAAAAGAAATACGTCTTAACCGACAATAGCTATTTCGTGGCCGTCAACGGCGTAATCGTCAGATCCGACCGTGAAG
Organism: Deltaproteobacteria bacterium; assembly: GCA_031269135.1. Taxonomy (GTDB): domain Bacteria; phylum Desulfobacterota; class Desulfarculia; order Adiutricales; family Adiutricaceae; genus JAISZP01. The sequence continues at coordinate 419 of JAISZP010000387.1, forward strand.
ACATCAAGGATATTTATGACCTTCAGGGAAAGAAAATAGGCATGACCATCGGAGATAACCGCGCTCTGACGTTGGAGAACTGGAACAAAGAGCACGACAATATCTTGGAGATAACTTACTTCGAAAACGATCTGCCCGGCATTTTGGTCGACATCATCAACGGTCGGTTGGATGCGACCGTAAACGATCCGCTGGTGGCGGCCGAAAAGGCCAGACGCCAGGGCCTAACCATAAAGTCCGTCGGAGAGCGCATAACCCAGACGCCGGTTCGCTATATTTTCAAAAGCGACCCGGTCGGCGTGGCCTTGAGGGACAGGATAGACCGCAACCTCAAACAGCTTATCGACGAAGGCTATTTGACCAAGTATTCCATTGAACTATTTGGCGTTGACTATTCCAAATAATAATCGGCTAGGGGAACTCCCAGCCGCGGTTGGTGACGACGATGGGTAGCTTGTTTGACATCGAATATTTTTTTAAGTCCATCCCTACCATTGCCGGGGGTATTCCCGAAGCCATGTTGATAACCGTGATCGCCTTCGTGGTCGGTTGCGCCATAGGGTTGGTGGTGGCTTTGCTTCGTATTTACCCTAAGCGAGGCTTGACCAGATTAGCCATAATCTACGTCTCCTTCATCAGGGGCACTCCTCTATTGGTTCAGATATTTTTGGCCTATTACGGGGTGCCCTTGATCTTCATCTTTTTTAAAGCCGGCCACTACGTAAGCGGCATATCGGCCATCTGGTTCATTTACATCTCATTTTCCTTAAACGTCGGAGGATACATGTCGGAGACCATCAGGGCGGCTATTGTGGCTATCCCCAAAGGTCAAATGGAAGCCGCCTACTCGGTGGGCATGACCACCACCAAAGCCATGGTCAAAATCATCCTTCCTCAGGCTTTTTATTCGACTCTTCCAAATTTGGGAAACCAGTTTATAATGCTTCTTAAAAACACCTCTCTGGCTTTCGTGACCTCTGTTCCTGAGATCATGGCCGAGGCCAAGATCATCGCCGGTCGCACCTCGAAGTTCTTTGAGGTCTATATCGTCGCCGCTCTTTTGTACTGGGCGATCTGCTTGGTGTTGGAGCAGATCCTCAAAAGACTCGAGGCCCACTACGGCCTTAAGCGTTAAGCAACGCTTTCAATAAGCGAACAATAAGCATGGCTTTGAAGTTAGGCGCCATATCATGATCAAAGTTACAGACCTTAAAAAATCTTTCGGCGATTTGGAAGTGTTGATGGGGGTCAATTTGACTCTCTCTATGGGGGAGACCGTCTCGATCATCGGTCCTTCCGGCAGCGGAAAATCGACCTTCATCCGCTGCTTGAACCTTTTGGAAAAACCCAACGCCGGCCGGATAGAAATCGACGACATCGTCATTGAACCTCCGAATTTTCCGGCCAAGATTGTTCAGCAGGTGCGCCTTAAGGTCGGGATGGTCTTTCAATCCTTCAATCTGTTTCCGCACTATACCGCTTTAGAAAACGTCGCGGTCGGGTTGATGACCGTCAAAGGATTCTCCAAGTCGCATGCCCGCAGTTTAGCCGCCGAATACCTCGAAAAAGTGGGGCTGGCCGATAAACTCTCGAACTACCCCGCCCACCTCTCCGGAGGTCAGCAGCAGAGGGTCGCCATAGCCAGAACTCTGGCGATGAGTCCGACCATAATCTTAATGGATGAACCGACTTCCGCCTTAGATCCGGAACTCGTGCATGAAGTCTTGTCGGTCATTAGAGAAGTGGTGACCGAGCACACCGTCACGAGCATAATAGTCACCCACGAACTCAATTTCGCCAAAGAGATCTCCGATAGGGTTTTTTTCATGGATAAGGGCGTTTTTGTCGAAGCGGGTCCTCCCTCGGAGCTTTTCGTAAGACCGACTAAAGATAGAACCAAGGCTTTTCTGGCGAAATTTTTGCCTAACGATGATTTCACCATTTAATTATATCATCTTTAACTTAAGGAGAACTTGATATGCCTAAGCGTATTGAGTATTTTGATTATCAAAATGCGGATGCCGCCGGCCGGGCCGCCTATGACGCTCGCTCTAAAGCTGACGGCGGCTATGTCACCAACATGAAGAAGACTCTTTTAAGATCGCTTCCGGCCTTCAAAGCTCTGATGGAATGGTACCCTCTACGCGACGAGTGCGCCAAATTTCTCGACCGTAAGGCGATAGCGGTGTTTTGTCACTCGATATCGGCCCAAAACGACTGCCTGATATGTTCGATGTTTTTTGTAAGAGAGTTCGCAAGCTTAGGCGTCGATCTCAAGAGCTATGAATTTACAGCCGAGGAAGATCTTCTGGCCCGCTACGGGCGACGATTAGTCGAAGCGCCAAATGACGTCGATGACGACTTGTTTGGGGAATTGTCCTCGCGCTATACCCAGGAACAGATCGTGGCTCTGACCGCCTTCGGCGCCGTCATGATCGCCACCAATTTAATCAACAACGCCTTAAATGTGGAACTTGACGAAGGTCTGCAGGTTTATGCGGGAGGGAAGTGATGGCTTTGGAATTCAGCGGAAAAACGGTTTTCATAACAGGCGTCGCGTTAGGACAGGGGAGAGCCGTAGCTTTGGCTTTCGCCGAACAAGGGGCGAATATCGCCGGGTTGGATTTGGGGGAGAAAATCAGCTACCCCGCCTACAATCGCGCCAGTAAGGATAATTTGAATAAGCTTGCGGTCGATCTGGAGCAAATAGGCGCAAAATCCGCTCTGTTTCCGGGCGACGTGCGTCTGGCGGAGGATGTGAAAAAAGCCGTCGATGGGGCGATCGCCGCCTTTGGGACAATCGACGTTCTTTTCAACAACGCCGGAATCGCGGCTTACGGTCTTTCGCATGAGCTCACGGAACAACAGTGGGACGCTGTTTTGGACATAAATCTCAAAGGCGCTTTCTTGACCGGAAAATATGTCATTCCCCACATGATAAAACAAAAAAAGGGTGTTATAATAAATAACTCTTCAGTAGGCGGACTAAGAGGAATGAACCGTTTGTCTCATTACGCGGCCTCGAAATGGGGGATGATCGGTTTGACCAAGAGCTGGGCCATTGAACTTGCTCCCTACGGCATACGCTCGATAAGCATACATCCGACCGGAGTCAACACCCCATTCAATGACGGTTTGGCGGAATTGGAAGGGATGTCGCCTCAAGAGATCGCCGAGCGCTCGGCCAGCAATCTTTTGCCTGTCCCTTGGATAGAAGCTCAGGATGTGGCCGATTCGGTTCTCTTTTTGGCTTCAGAGAAGGCGAAATACGTGACGGGGAGTCAATATGTCTTAGATGCGGGGCTGATGACTCGTTGAATTCGCGAATCGCGGTTTTGACGAATCGTTGATTCGGCGAAAAAATCGCCGAGCTTCAAGCGAAAAAGCCCCAAACGGAACAATAGCATCTTAAACTACAAAATCTTTGAAGTTTAATGTATTATGGAGAGCAATATGAGTAAATCTGTTTTTGAATTTTTTTCAGCCAATAGACCTTTTTACTTGGCTACCGTCAACGGCGACATCCCTAAGGTCAGGCCCATGGGGTTCATCATGTACTTTGAGGACAAAGTTTGGTTCGGCATGGGCAATCACAAAAACGTCTACAAACAGCTTCAGCAAAATCCCAATGTCGAGATAGTCGCCACAGCCCCCGACAACAATTGGCTTCGCCTTTGGGGTAAAGCCGTCTTCGACGATCGCGCCGTATTGTTTCAAGAGGCCTTGAAAGCTATGCCGCATCTTAAAGACATCTATCCGCCCGACGCTCCTTACAAGATGGCGATTTTTCATCTAAAAGAGGCTACGGCTCAGTTTCTGGAAATCACTGGAACGCCTATTAGAGAAGTCAAATTTTAGCGAAAGGCTAAGCTCAGAAAAAAACGGCTTGTCTACCGTTTGTCGGTCGCTTGAAAAACTCGTTACAATTTTCAGTCTTTCAAATTTTAGTCTTTCAAAAATTGAGGGAGCTGAATTTCGTCGTAGCC
>JAISZP010000017.1 GCA_031269135.1 Deltaproteobacteria bacterium
AATCCACCTCGGACAAGGCCTTGACCCCCGGAAACTCTTTGCTGAGTCCTCGAACGGCCAATAAAGCATCATCATCGTATACAGCCATAAAAACCTCCGAAACGCCTCAATCGCTCGCCTGCCGAACGTCATTCTTAAAACCCGAGCTTCATTTGAACCGGTCAAGGCTAAGGTTTAGGTTTAGTTACGGTTAAGGCCAAGGCAAGGGCTAATGTTAATGTTAAGGCCGGTCCCCTATCGCCCTCGCCTTGGCCGCAAGTCGTTTAATAGAGCTCTTTGCGTCGATCGTATTCCGCTTGGGCGGTGTCGGGCAGGAAAACTATCGTTTCCGTCTGAATCACTTTAGGCGGAACAACGCCGTCGTTTTTGAGCTTGATCAGAGCGTCCAAAGCCGGGCCGGCCATGTTGGGAGTAAGCTCCACGGTGGCGTTGGCTTCGCCTTCGGCCATGGCCTTAAAGATGTCGGGCACTCCGTCGATGGAGACGACTAATATGTCCTTGCCGGGGATAAGCCCGGCCTCTTTGATGGCCTGGATGGCGCCTATGGCCATGTCGTCGTTGTGAGCGTACATGGCGGTGATGTTTTTGCCGCCGTTTTCAGCCTTGATGAAACTCTCCATGACCTCTTTTCCCTTGCTCCTGGTAAAATCGCCGCTCTGAGAATGGATGATTTTCATCTCAGGATGCTGGGAAACGACTTCCTCGAATCCTTTTTTGCGATTGTTGGTCACGCTGGCGCCGACGGTGCCCTGGAGCTCGACGATATTGGCCTTGCCGGATGTGGCTTCGGCCAGCCACTCGCCCGCCAGGCGGCCTTCCAGAACTTGATCGGAAACGATGGCGCTGGTGTAAAGATCGACGTCCTTATCCTCAATCAAGCGATCCAGCAGAAAAACCGGGATGCCGGCCTCCTGGGCTTCCTTCAAGACGGTGCTCCAACCGGTTTCGACCACCGGGGCCAAAAAAATCGCGTCCACTTCCTGAGCCACAAAGGCCCGGATGGCTTTAATCTGGTTTTCCTGTTTCTGCTGGGCGTCAGAAAACTTGATTTCAACGCCGCGCTTCTCGGCCTCCTGGAAAGTAACCTTGGTTTCGGCCGACCGCCAGCCGGACTCAGCTCCAATCTGAGAAAAGCCCACGACCAGATCGTCGGCGCTGAAGGCCGCATTGGGCGCGGCCATTAAAACAACCAAACATACAGCGACAAGACACATTTTAAAAATCTTCATGATGATCTCCCTAGATCTCCTTAGATCTCCTTGAAAATTGCGGACAAAAAGCGAAATAAACCTCTATTTGTTTACTCGGGCCGATAGGCGCCCACACCGGGGACGGAGCCGCAGGGTCCAAAGCCCGGCGGCGCCGGGCGAAACGACTTTTTCAGATTCGACGACTTTTTCGGATTCAATGATTTTTTCAGATTCGATAAAACGATTCGTTCCAACGCAGCTCGTTTTGGAGGTCCCTCATGGTCGTCTTTTGGTCGATGACCACGCATTCGACGCCGAGTTCGTCGGCTAAAGAGCAAACATGCCAGGAGTTCAGAGCCAAGCTCAGAGCTGTATGATGGCCTCCGCCGGCGACGATCCAGCCTTCCACCCCGGTTACGAAATCAGGCTTGTAGGTCCAAAGGGCGCGGGCCACCGGAAGGTTGGGAAGAGGTTGCGGCTGAGCGATCACCCTCACCTCGTTGATGAGAAACCTGAAGCGATTGCCCATGTCCATAAGGCCGACGTTGATGGCCTCCCCCGGGGCGGACGAAAAAATAAGGCGAGCCGGGTCGGCCTTCCCCCCGATGCCCAAAGCGACGACGTCCAAGACAGGCCTTGACTCGGCCAAAGACGGGCAGACTTCGAGCATGTGGGCGCCCAGGGTCAAATCGCTGCCCGGCTCAAAGTCGTAAGTGTAGTCTTCCATAAAGGAAGTCCCTTGGGGCTGACCTTTGGCCATGACTTTTAGAGTCCGGACCAAGGCCGCTGTTTTCCAGTCGCCTTCGCCGGCAAACCCGTAGCCGGATGCCATCAGGCGCTGAACGGCCAAGCCGGGAAGCTGTTTGACGCCTTCAAGGGTTTCAAAATTGGTGGTGAAGGCCTTGTAATCGCCGGCCTCCAAAAAATGTCGAAGTCCGATCTCGATTCTGGCGGCGTCGAGGACGTTTTGACGTTTGCTCCCGCCTCTTTGAGCCGCCTCGGACAAAGTGTACAAATCCTCGTACTCGGCGACCAGCTGTTGGACCTGCCGGTCGCCTACCCGGTCTATGGTGGCGGTCAGATCGCCGATGGAATAGGCGTCCACCTCGTAGCCGAAACGGATTTGAGCCTCGACCTTGTCGCCTTCCGTCACGGCCACGCCTCTCATGTTGTCGCCGAACCGGGCGACCTTGAGGCTGCGGCTTTCAAAAACGCCGGCGCAGACGCGCATCCAGTCGACCAAACGAGTCCTCACCCGGTCCTCTTTCCAGTGGCCTACGGCCACGGTAAAAGGCTTGCGCAGCCGAGCGCTCATATACCCGAACTCGCGTCCGCCGTGAGCGGTCTGATGAAGATTCATGAAATCCATGTCGATCGAGTTCCAGGGGATATGGGCGCCGAGCTGGGTGTGGAGCTGAAGCATGGGCTTTTCCAAAAGCTTTAGCCCTAAAGTCCACATCTTGGCTGGAGAAAAGGTGTGCATCCAGGTGATGACCCCGGCGCAATCGGGGTCGAAATTGGCCGCCCGACAAAAGGCCGTCGCCTCCTCCGAGCGGGTGACCATGGTTTTATAGACTATCTCCAAAGGCAGCCCCAGGGCGTATAAGCCCTCGGTCACCAGACGAGCGTTGATTTCTACTTGTTTTAGGGCGTTTTCGCCGTAAAGGTGTTGGCTTGCCGCCACCAACCAGATGCACGGTTTTCTTTCGGTAAAGGACATCAAAAACTCCTGATCGTTTGAAATAATAGCCGGTTTATTAGTTGCGGCTATAAAGAGGCTCGGTCGCCCGGCTCCAGCGAAGGTATTTTTGGTAAAGTTCCTCATAGCGGCCGACCTTTTCGGGATCGGGCTCAAAGGTGCGCTCCACAGGGCTGGCCATGATTTTTATAGCCGACGGCACGTCAGGGTGAACCCCGGCGGCGACGGCGGCGAAGATGGCCGCTCCAAGGGCGCAGCACTGCTCGGATTTGACGACTTCAAGAGGCCGATTCATGACGTCGGCGCAAACCTGCATGATGATGGGAGATTTTTTCGCGATGCCCCCCATGGCCCGGACGCGGTCGACGGCTACGCCTTGCTCGGTGAGGCATTCCATGATGGCTCTGGCCCCGAAAGCGGTGGAAGCGATGAATCCGCCGAAAATTTCGGTCGCCGTCGAACCCAAATCCAAATCGGCGATGAGTCCTTTGAGCCGCTGGTTGGCGTAAGGGGTGCGCCGACCGTTGAACCAATCCATGACCAGCGGCAAGCGTTCGAGATCCATCGTCGCCGCCCATTGTTCGGTCAGATGAGCGATAAGGTTTTCCTTGATTCCCAGGGCCGCATCGGCTGCCGCAGGGACGGTTTTAGCCAAAAGCTCCAAGGGCCAAGCCATAATCCGAGAGTAAAGAGCATACATGTCGCCGAAGGCTGATTGTCCCGCTTCCAGGCAAATCAAACCAGGGACGCAGCTTCCGTCGACCTGCCCGCAGATGCCTCCGACGGCCTGGTCTTTAATCACCGAAGGCTCGGCCATGAGAATATCGCAGGTCGAGGTCCCGATGACCTTGACCAGGGTGTGGGCCTGAGCTCCTCCGCCGACGGCCCCCATGTGGCAGTCGAATTCTCCCCCGGAAACGACCGTCGTCGGGGGCAGGCCCAGACGCTGGGCCCATTGGGCGGTGATGGTTCCGACGGGGATATCGGCGGTGTAAGTCTCGGAAAAAAGGGGATGGATTAGATTTTGGGTGAGGACAGAGTCAAGTTGATGGAAGAATTCACGAGGAGGAAGACCGCCCCAGCTGGGGTTCCACAAACATTTATGGCCCGAGGTGCAACGTCCGCGTCTAATGTCGCCGGGACGCTCAGTGCCCGATAAAATGGCCGGCGCCCAATCGGTCAGCTCGACCCAGGATACCGCCGCCTTGCGGACTGCGGGGTCGACGCGGGAAATGTGCAGAGCTTTGGCCCAGAACCATTCGGCTGAATAAACCCCTCCTATGTATTTCGTGTAATCCGGAAAGGCGCCGCTTCGACAAAAATGGGTGATCTCGTCGGCCTCGGCCACAGCCGTATGGTCCTTCCACAAAACAAACATGGCGTTTGGATTTTCGGAAAAGTCCGGTCTCAGGGCCAGCACCCGTCCCTCGCCGTCGATGGGGGCCGGGGTGGACCCGGTAGCGTCGACTCCGATGCCGACGATATTGGCCCTTTGATCTTCAGAGAGCGCCAGCACCACTGAGCGGACGGCTTTTTCGAGAGATTCGAGGTAATCCAGAGGATGGTGCCGGAATTGATTGCCGGAATTGATCGAGTACAGACCTTTTTTCCAGCGCGGGTAATAAACGACCTCGGTCGCCAGTTCGGCCCCGTCGGCGCAATCGACGGCCAAGGCGCGCACTGAATCTGAACCAAAATCCACTCCGACGGTTATCGCCTCAGTCATATGATTCTTCACTTTCCCAACTTTAAGAGGTTGGCCGCCGCAAACGTATTTTTGTAAAGTCTTGTCAAAAAAATGATTGGATAGTTGTTAGTATAATCTAGACGAATAAATAGGTCAAGTATTTTTTTGCATCTAAATTTTGACAGACAAAATTTTTTTGATTGAAAACCATCAAATTTTTGATGTATAATTGAAAATTTTTTGATGTTATTTTTCATCTGCAATTTGCGGCTCTTGAGGTCTATGGCGTTCTAGGGATCTCATCAGCTTCGAGTCGACCTTTTTTAGAGCCGCCGAAACCCTTGTCTTTTAATCGTGCCTGCAGCGGGCATTTCGCCGCGCCGCTCGACGCCTACCGGGCCGCTCGACGCCGAGCAACTGACGCCGAGCTCGCGATGCCGGGGACTCT
>JAISZP010000074.1 GCA_031269135.1 Deltaproteobacteria bacterium
GTTCCTTTGCAGGAAGGGATCCTTTATGGATAGCGATTTTTTATAGACAGCGATACTTATGAATAGTCGTCTTCAAGAAAGAAGCGTCGATAGACGCTCAAAGCTCCTCGCCGCAGCCCGCCAAAAGCTTTTTTATTTCCTCGACGTCTTTCACCATCTCGGCAATCGCCAGACTTCGGTGCGATAAAAGGTTTTTCTCGTTTATCGTCATTTGAGCCAGAGTCCGAGTAAATCCTTCCGGAACAAAGATGCAATCGAAACCAAACCCATTGGTCCCCAAAGGCTGATAGGTCAAAACCCCCTCCAATCTTGCTCGCCAACACATGACCCTATCGCTCGCCGGGACTTTCAAGGCTAGCGCCGTCTCAAACCAAGCCCTTCTATCGGTTTTTTGTTCCATTAGAGCGATAAGCTTCCGGCAACGCTCCGGATCGCTGATGGACTCCCCGCCGAAACGGGCGGAATGGATGCCTGGGCGACCGTCGAGGGCCCAAACGCAAAGACCGCTGTCGTCCGCTAAGGTAGGCAGCCGGGTTGATTTTAAATAATGGTCCGCTTTAATGACCGCGTTTTCATGAAAGCTGGAGCCGTTTTCCACCGCCTCGGGAAATGTTGGACCACGCGTCTTCAAATCAGAGAGGGTCAAAACGTCTATCTGGAGCGGTCCCAGTAGATCGATGAATTCTTTGGCTTTCCCCTGGTTGGTGGTCGCCAGCAGGAGCTTTGGTTTTTTTGTTTGAGATGAAATCTTGTTTTTTTGCATGTGCCGCAAGCTTTTGAATGAATTTAAGCTGCCGAGAATCGCAAGTCGAATTGAAAAGAGCGGCAAATAGGACGCCTATCATGTCCGTCGGCTATCATGTTCGTCAGGCCGTCTATCCGACGGGCCATCATGTCAGTCAGGCCGACATGTCCGACGGGCCATTATTTTCGATAGCCAGTCATGTCCGACAGGTCGTCTGTCCCGGCGGCCTTTCAAGCCGCAAGCTCATCATAGGCCGTCGCTCAATAGCTCGATAGGTACTCCATGAGCCTTCTGTCCATCTCTTCTTGGCTATGGGCCGGAGTGTCTTGGGGTTCTTCGGTCGCCTCGTAGTTGTCGCCCATGTTGGTGTCGATTCTGCCGCGTCCCACCTGATCGACTTTAAAGACGAAGCCGGCGCCTTGTCCGAGCGCTTCATCCGAGCCTGCCAATAGTTTTTGACGCACCACTCCGCTGGGCACATCAAAGGTCCCTGTCTCTTTGTCGGCTAAAAATTCAGTCATAAAGCTGATGAAGATCGGCGCCGCCGTTCTAGCCCCCTGTTCGCCGTTGCCTAAGCTAAGTCTCGTCTCTCTGCCGACCCAAACCCCGCAGGTGAATTCCGGGGTGAAGCCGACGAAAAGCGCGTCAGCCTGAGAATTGGTGGTGCCGGTTTTGCCGGCGATAGGTATCTGCAAAGCGGCGCCTACTCTTGCGCCGGTGCCGCTTTTAGTGACGGCGCTGAGCATATCGACCATTATGTAGGCCGTCTGCGGGGAGATGGCCTGGGTCAAGTAGGGCTTGAAATCCATGATAGTCCTGCCCCAGCGGTCTTCGACCCTATCTATGAAAGAAGGCCAGGCCCAAGAGCCTAGGTTGGGAAAGGTGGTGTAGGCCTTGGTCAGATCAAGAAGCGTGACTTCCGAGGCGCCCAGCGCGATGGAGAGAGTCGGTGAAAGTTCCGAGGTGATGCCCATTTTTTGGGCGTACTGAACTACCGTCTCAGGACCGATGACCTCGGTGATTTTTACTGAAACTATGTTTACCGAGCGCCTGATGGCGTCGAATAAGGTCATCGCTCCCGAATGGCCGCCTCCGGCGTTTTTGGGACGCCAAATCTTGCCCGGTCCGTCAGGATAGCTGATAGGCACGTCGTAAACCACCGAGGCCTCTGTGTATCCATTATCCAAGGCCGCAGTATAAACGAACGGTTTAAACGAGCTTCCAGGCTGCCTCAAGGCCAGCACCGCCCTGTTGAAGTCGCTGTTTCCGACTCCTTCCAAGCCGAAGTCGCGACCGCCCACCATCGCCAAAACGCGTCCCGTCTTATTTTCGATCAGAACCACGGCCCCTTGTATTTCCGGCGGAGGGGCGGGCGCGAGATCCAATAGACCCGTGTCGGCGTTTCTGCCTAATACGCGCACCATGATCAAGTCGTTTTCCTTGAAAACCGCATCCAATTTTCTTTTGGCCAAGATCCAGTCCAAGCGTTCGGCCGGCAAAAACCCCTTTTCGTCTCCGATGCTTACCATCAAGCCAGGCTCCTCTTGGCCTGCGGCGACGATCCGGGTGACCACGCCCGCCGGTTCTTGATTGATCAAAAGCGGTCTGTTTTCCAAACTCGCCTTGGCTAGTCGAAAATATTCAGCCAGCTCGGCGGGACTTAGATTTTTGACTTTCGGAGACATCCTCTGGCGGCGAGCCAAGGCGTCAAGACCTTCCCTGAGAGCCGCTTGGGCTTGAGCCTGGGCTTTGAGGTCCAAGGTGGAGTAGATTCTTAAACCCTCGTTTAAAACGACGTCGGCGCCTAAATGTTCCACCATTTGGCTTCTAATGACTTCAGCGAACTGCGGGGCTACTTGACGGTAGAGGTTTGGACGCCGACTTAAAAACTTCAAAGGGGTGTTCATGGCTTGGTCGGCCTGAGCCTGAGAGATGAAATTTTCGGTCGTCATGCGCTTTAAGACATATCTCTGACGCTCGATGCTCCTACTGGTGCCCAGGTGAGCCTGCATTCTTCCAGGCGCCTGCGCGAGTCCGGCCAGCAAGGCCGCTTCCCCCAGCGTCACTTGGCTGATGCTTTTTCCGAAATACATTCTGGCTGCGGATTCCACTCCGTAAGCCCCGCGTCCCAAATAGATGCGATTTAAATATAAAAATAGTATTTCTTCTTTCGTAAGCACCCTCTCGGCCCGCCAGGCCAAGATCATCTCTCGCAATTTGCGGTCGTAAGTGCGTTCGTTGGTAAGCAAAAACGAGCGAATCATCTGCTGGGTTATGGTGGAGGCCCCCTGAACAGTTTGGCCGGCCCTGAAGTTGGCGATGATCGCCCGTCCGATGCCGATTAAATCGACGCCTTGGTGTTGAAAAAAGGAGCTGTCTTCCGCAGCCAAAAAGGCGTTTATTACTGTCGGCGGAATTTTATCCAAAGAAAGCACCAATCTGTGTTCGTTATAAAGCTCCGCCATCAGGGTCTGGTCGCTGGCGAAGACGAAGGAGACGGTCGGGGGATTGTAGTTTTTGAGGTCTTCCAAGGGGGTGCCGGCGAGTTCTTGGCTGTAGATCTGAAACAGCAGCGCGATGCCCGCTAAAGGCCAGAAGATAAAGGGCAGTAAGGCGAGATAAAA
>JAISZP010000103.1 GCA_031269135.1 Deltaproteobacteria bacterium
TTTCGGAAAATACTCTCAAATGAGAGTCGAAAACTATTTTCACCCTCGTTTGATTGAAAAAAAACCGGCTCTGACGGAAAACTCTCCAATATGAGAGGGTCCCTTTTAAATTTTCCTGTCAATTTCCACAAAATACTCTCAAATGAGAGTCGAAAACTATTTTCGACCTTGTTTGCTTAAAAAAACGGTCTCTTACGGAAAACCTCTCAAGCATCCATCTGCGGCCTGGTTAGGCCGTTTTATTTCTCTGCGGGAACCTGCGGCCATAAGGAAAGCGAGAGAGTTCTCCGGCAAATGGTTTTTACGGGCAGGTTTTTCGAGCTGGGCATCTGAAATTTTAAGCTCTCAAATGAGAGAGTCGCGGTTAAATGTTCCAGTCATTTTCCGTAAAATACTCTCAGTTGAGAGTCAAAAACCATTTTCGACCTTGTTTGTTTAAAAAAAAACGGCACTGCCTGAAAATTTCTCAAACATCCATCTGCGGTCTAGTTACGCCGTTTTATTTCTCGGCAGCAAATCGGCAGGGCTTTTTTTTGAAAAAAAAGAGCCAAAGGTCAAAAAAAAGTTGACATCGCTGAAAAGTTAGTATATAACGCTCCTTTATATTTCAGTGCGCTAATTGTCGGCTGGCCAAATTTTTTAGTAGCTTTTTTCTCTATTAAATGTTATCATGTGTCAGTTGACCGAAAACGCCTATCAGCCCTGGTTTTTCACTGTGCTATCGTCAAGGCTTGGCTTGCCATATATTGTTCCAGTAAGCGGTCAACATAACGATATTTTATCTAACAGCGTTAAATCAGGTTATATATAGCCTGACCAACGACAACTTAAAATTCTTTTAAACTGTTTTTCGTAGAGATCTGTTTGGTTGTACAACTAGGTAATAATAAAACATTGCCGAAGCAACTAAATTTACTATACAGCGCTAAAAGAATCGTCGCTTTTTGGTTTAATTGCTTGATTTAGAGCCTATTGAGCTCTTAAATACAAGTTTAGGTGCTGATCAGAAACACTGAAAGCCGAAGACAAACTATGTTTTCGGCTTTTGTTTTTTTTTCGGCGCTAATAGGATTTCCGGCTTTTTCTTTTGCCGGATCAAGTGGCCCACAAGCCCTGAATCCTTCCTAGATGCCAACCGTCCGGTTTGCATCGAATTGTTGAACCCACCCAATTATCTGCCTATTTCCTTTCTATGCGACACCACTCCGGCCCGCCGAAAGGCGGGACCGGAGGTGCCCCCGCCTCTGACGGTCGGCTTTTGACCGACATCATTGTTGCATTCAATATCTTTTCCCTCTTGAATTAGTTTAAAACACTCAATTTTTATTTCACCAACGTAATTACTGGAGCTACTTTATGGGCTATAGACTGCTTAGTGGGATTGCTGCTTGTTTTTTGACGTTTGTAGGCCGGCTTATTCTCCAAAATAGGAGCTGTGTTGATGGCTTTGATGAACATTTTCTTGCCGCCGCTGGTGAAGGTTTCCATTTTAGTCAGCCCCTCGCTTTTCAGAATCAAAGTGCCGAATAAAAGAGGGAGAGTCAGATAAACAAGATCGACATGCCACCATTCTTTTTTATCTCTCATCTCCAAGGTAAACTTCAGCACCTGAGCGAATGTGACGGTGCACCGCCCCGGTTCGGTTTCCTTGACCACCACGACAATCTCTCCAACATCAGTCACGTCTTTGAATGGAACTTGAAGAGCCAGCTCTTCTATAGTCTTATCGAAATCAAGTCTTTTATTCATGGAAAGAACCCTAGCAAACCCTCAGCTGTAGTCAAAGGGAGGAATTGGGGCTGAAACGCTTAGTCGGCAATCGCACCCATCGTTTTGTGAAAACCCTTGCGGGTGGTCTTATTGCTGTTTAGACCGCATAAAAATGCAAAAAAACCGACTGTTTAATCCGTCGATGGTTGGACGGATATGGGAAGCTCCCCATATCCGTCATATCAGGGACTTTCTCTGGCGCAGCGATTGCGGCGCCTCTCGGGTTTACGCGAAAGCGGACGCTGAGACTCGCCGCAAAGCCCTTGCAGCTGCATATGAAGGCATTCTTCCGACAGGCGAGTCGCCTGATTGGAGGGAGAACGAGACTCTGACGGAAGAACTCGCCAAACTGACCAAGCCGCGACAAAAAGGCGAGCGATTCGGCTGTCGATAAGGCGAATCAAAGCATTTGCGCATCTCGCTCGCCATTTGTCTTAACTGAGCATATGGACTCAAACTCCATCAAACTTGGAAAAACCGGGTCCGCCAGCCAGGCGAGAACAAAGAAATCCATCAATGGCATGGGCAATGGCAATGACACGGGCAATGACACGGGCAAGGGAGTCTGGATTGTCGTGGGACCTTATCATCAACAATCAGTTTATCATAATTGAAACTTTTTCGTTGTCGAGATTCACTTTTTTCGACTGTTCTTTCTAAACTGTTTTTTCGACGACGCCGAAGGATTTTCGCTCATTGTCCTTCAAGCGGCCTTAAAGACGGGCAGTTCTCTCGCAGGCCTTTGGGTCCCGCGTTTTAGCCATTGAGAAGTCTTCTTCAGGAATTTTTGTTATAATCAATCGGTTATTCGCTTCTTGCAGGCTGCTGTTTACAGCCTCAAGCCCTTCGTTAATCTATTCGGCGGCGGCTGAGCGTTCAGCGATGAAGGCGACGCTTTTTTCGATGGTCTCTAGAGCTTCAGCAGTCTCCAGAGCTTGCCGCATGGCGGATTGGTCGCGGATGAACAATGGGCGAAACTATTTACGACGCCGTCGCCTGGGTCCTATTCGCTTTTGAAGGAGAAGGGGCAAAGGATCGGCAAGGATCACAATTTGTGACCAAAAACGTGCCGGTTCTGTTATAATAAAAAAATTCAATCTCACCCGACAACCGGTTTCATCAAGCCGGCCCCAAGCATTAAGCCCCGGAGGTTTTTTAATGTTTAAAAAGCTACTGCTCGTTTTCGCCCTGGCGTCATTTTTGGCCGCCCCGGCCCTAGCCCAGGACAAAGTCTACATCAACGGCATTGACGCCGACTTTCCGCCCTTCGCCTTCGTCGGCCCAGACGGCCAACCCACCGGCTTCGATGTGGACGCCATCAACTGGATCGCCAAGGAAATGGGCTTCCAAGTCACCCATCAGCCCCTGGAATGGAGCGGCATTGTGGCCAACCTCAAGGCCCGCAAGATCGACATGATCGCCTCAGGCCTTTCGGTGAGCGAGGAACGGGCCACCCAGATCGCCTTCAGTCTGCCCTACTGGACCATCAAACAAGTCATCTTGTGTCCTTCGGATTCCGACCTGACCCCTGAACAGGTTCTCTCCAGCGGTCGTGAGATCGGCGTTCAGACCGGCACTTCCGACGCCGAGGCCATGGCCGCCGCCAACGGCAAAGATGGCCGCAACTATGTGCTCAAAGAATATCCAAGTCCCGCCCTGGCCGCCGAAGATGTTGTTAACGGTCGCCTCATCGCCGCCGTCATGAACGACGCCCCGGCCGCCGACCTCGTCGCCAAGCGCCCCCTGAAGATCGTCGGTGAAGCCGGCCTCCCGGAAGAGCTCTTCGCCGTCGGCGTGGCCATAGACGACCCCCAAACCCTGGAAATGATCAACCAGGGCCTGACCAAGCTCATGGCCGACCCCTACTGGCAGGAGCTTATCGAAAAATACAAGCCCGGGGACGTCCATTAAGCTTTGCCGTGAAATACGGCGCCGCATTTCATGGCTTCGGGCCGGCGCCTTCG
>JAISZP010000105.1 GCA_031269135.1 Deltaproteobacteria bacterium
CATTTTATCTAAAGCAGTACATGGACAATATAAACTATTAGCTAATTTAATACCTAACATAGCATATAAAACAGATGCAATAAATGATATAAGTAAATGACCCCTTAATGTTTCTTCCGAATGAGCCCTTAATGGTAATAATGTAGCATATGTTTTACTAATATCAAAAGTCTGTTCTATTAACTGTCTCGTGTAATATAGAGGAATTATATCGTTTAATTTATAATCTTCTGTTGATATTAATATAAATTTTCCTGATGATTCAAATTTATCAATGTCTTTTTGAGTCTTTTCTGATCCAATACCAAGTTTAAGTACAAGTTTATCTTGCTCTATTGATCCTTTATGGTTATCTAATAGGACATAAGCATATAATTGTTTCCCCGCGAATGGTATTACAGTCTTTCTTCCATACAAAGCCCTCGCCCCATATGGAAAACCATTTTCTAACTGATTGAGGTTTTTACCGTAATTAATCATTAATTCTTTATATATAGTAGTGTTTTTATTTAATCTAGTGATGAATGGTATATTGGCTTTAGCTAATTGTTCTAAATTATTTAGTGAAGAATATCCTGCATCCATAATTATCATTTCAATCGTAACATCATATGTCATTAACATATTTAAAGTATTAATTAATGTTGTATTATCTATTATGTTTCCAGGAATATATCTAAAATAAATTGGTAATTTTGATTCTTTATCAACAGCATAGATTAGTCTAATTTCATTATTTACATCACCATTATGATTACTTATAGCTGTTAGATGTGTTTTAATACTGTCTGGCAAATCTGTACTATCTATAAGTATTGGAAACGAAATATTTTGCTCTATTTCAATTTTTTTACCGATAAGTTCTAAATAATACTTGAAAAATTTTCTATAAACATGTTCTTCGCCTATCAAAGACAAAAATTCACTTATTCTTTGGGACTCTATAAATGCACGTGGATATAGTAGCCTAGCGTAGGAATCACAATACCAATTTTCGACATGACAGTAAGCTCTGTCATCTAAGACTCTGAAACATGATAATGCTTTCAGAGTCTCGCTCGCCTCTGGGATGAGATTATCCAATACAGTTTCTAGGCCAGATTGTTTATATAGTTGGTCAATCAACCACGCGTCCCCAAAATGAAACGTCTCATGCTGGGAAACGTTGAAAATCGGCGGCTCTCCCAAGAAGGATTGTTGTTTTGACATTGGAGCTTCACCATACCCGTTTTCAAGGGTAAACGTGTAATAGCCGCGCTTTTTAGTTCTGAATATATGCAACTCCGCATTGATGAGCCGACCAAGGTGCACTTGCGTGCGCCGCGGTTTTCCATCATCGCCGATTACATACTTGAAATATTTTCCATAAATTGCGTTTTCCTTTTTGTTGTAAGTGATGCCGCCTAATGGAAGGTCGGCTGCATTGATTTCGGAGTTGTTTGGGACTTGCCGTGAAGGATCCGACATTTGCATTCACCTATAAGCGGTCGAATTTTTTTCTGCCGCCGATAGAAAGGCGCGCTATATAAGCGGAGATAAAATGAAATTTAATTCATAAATGACTAGTAGGCCCAGTAGGTCTGAATAAATTTCGAGTTTTATTGGTCGAAAAAAACGGGAATTAAAGAGTATTCGAGTCGATTTTTGACGCCTGAGCGCCAGCGCGATAAATCTGACAGTTAAGGAAAAAATTCGCATTTGCGGCGTTGAATTTCAAAGTCTGAATCAATCCCCTCGCAGCCTTTCTTTCTGAACTCTTTTTATCCGTCCCGCTTCATAGACTTTTCGGCGGCGTCGCAGTTCCTCGGCGGCTAAGCTTCTCTGAGACGCCGTCAGACGAGAATTCAGGAGCTTTTTTAAAGCTCTTATGCGATAGCGATCTAAGCCTGGCTCGTTTGACAGTTGATCGTCGTGACCGGCGTAGCGGATCGCCAATTCCTCGTCCAATAAGCCTACTTTATGACTTTTTGCGATGCGCAGCCAGAGATCGTAATCCTCGGCGGACGGCAAAGTTTCGTCGAACAGCCCCACCTCGTCAAGTAAAGTCTTTCTTATAATGACCGCCGAGGGACTTATCAAGCATAGCTTCAACGACGCTTCAAATATATCCCCTTGTTTTTTGACGTGTTTTATGCCGGGGTTCACCCTTCGTCCATTTCGAATCCAGCGCTCCCGGCACTGAGATATCATAATGGCGGGATTTTGGTCCATATACTGTTTCTGCAAGAACAGTTTGTCTTTCAGCCACTCGTCATCGCTGTCTAAAAGAGCTATGAACGCTCCCTCAGCGGCCTTTATCCCCAAATTTCTCGCGCTGCTGACCCCGAGGCGCTCTTTATTGGATATCAACTTCAAACGTCCTTCCGACGCCAAGGGCTTTAAAAATTCATGGGTTTGGTCGCTTGAGCCGTCATCGACGACTATCAGCTCAAAGTCCACTCCTGTTTGCGCCAAGACGGAGCCGACCGACCTGTTTAAACACCAACAGCGGTTATAGGTGGGTATGACGACCGAGATTAAATCAGCTTCCATATCGCTACGCCGATGACGCTCAATAAAAATTGGCTGTCTATAAATAAAGCCTGCTTAAAGTCTCCAAAGCTCGGTTTCTTCATGAACCGCCAAAATATGACGGCATTGAACAACGGCCCGCTTATCCACAACCACAACAAAAGGGGCCAATGCGGAAGAAAAAAACAGCCGACGAAAAGAACCATGCTCCAGGCGCACAACAGAGCCGACAAAAACTTCTCCGCGACTTTCCAGCCCAAAGCTACGACCAAAGTCCGCCTTCCGAACATCCTGTCTCCTAAGGAATCTTGAAAATCCATCAGCAGCGTCCGACACAGAACTTGCAGAAAGACGATCAGAAAGATGACCGAAACCTGAAAAAACCCGCTTAAGGTATGAGGCAAAAGCGGCGGAGACGATAGGAGAGCCGGCGCGGTGAGCAGCACCGCCCAGCCCATGGCGGCGGATGTGCATTTTCCGAAAGAAAGCTCTTTCGCCGACTTGACTCCCAACAAAGAGCTGAGAAAAAAAGGCAACCGAATTTCATATAGAAAACGCGCCAGACACAACAATGATAGGACCATCAAGACCAAAGGTCCGGCTAAGGCGGCGGCGGTGAAAGATAGAACAAACGAGCCGAAGCAGAGAAGCAGCAAGTAAAAGCCATATTTTTTCAAAAAGCTTCCCCGGTCAGGTTCGTTGTAACGGGCTGAAATCGGGTCCAAAAAACTATTTAAAAGGTGCATCGCCTGGACAAAGAAAAAAAACAGGCCGAAGAAATAATCCGGCGCCGCATAACCGACCGTTCCGGCGGCCGCTATGCCTAAGCAGCCTCCCCCCAGTCCAAGGTACATGCTCGAGAGCACCAACGCCCTCATGAATCTTTTAGCGAAAGCAAAAGGAGAGCTTTCGCTGCTCCGAGAAAGCGAGGCTAGTTTTTGGTGGACCGCTCTAAGTTGCCAGAGCGGGGTGGAGGCGCCGGCCACCAGTCCGACTGAGCTTAGTCCTTCGACGAACGAAGAGTCGATCTCTTCGGGTCCTTCAACCGATATGGTTGAACGACCTGCGGCTTTTCCTATTTCAAACAATCGCTTAGTGTTGCCGCTGTTTCGTCCGCCCACGACCACCAAGCCTTGGCACTCGGTCGATAGTCGCCTGGCCTCTTTCTGCCGGTTGACGGTGGCGCTGCAGATGGTGTTTATTCGTTTAGATTCAGGCCAACGAGAGAGTACGGCTTGGGAAATATCCTCCCACTTTTCGTAATCCTGGGTAGTCTGAGCCACCAGCAACACCTTTTCAAAAGGCGGCAAAAGTTCGATATCCTCGAGCTGAGCGACGACATGACCTCGGCCTCCGGCGTAGCCAAGCAGACCTTCCACCTCAGGGTGCCCGCTTGATCCCCAAATGACGACATCGCTGCCTTCATCCACCTCTGAGGTCACCAAGCGCTGAACCTGAGCGACTCTTGGGCAGGTGGCGTCGACGACACTGACATTCGTCGCTCGAAGGGCCGATTCGGTTTCAGGAGCTAATCCGTGAGCTCTGATGATGACCGTGGTTGCGCCTATTAATGTGGGAAAATTCGTTTCCCAATCTTCCGGCCAGAGTTTTAAGCCCTTATTTTCCAAAAGATCCAAGGCCTGACGGTTATGAATCAACGGCCCGTAACTGTAGATATCGCCCTGGCGGCTTTGCTCCAAACAAGAGAAAGCTAGATTCATGGCCCGGCGGACGCCGAAGCAATA
>JAISZP010000146.1 GCA_031269135.1 Deltaproteobacteria bacterium
TCCATATAAAGTGATTCCCCAACAAACCAGAAACATAAAAATCACCTTAGCTTACGACGGCACCGGCTTCTTCGGCTGGCAACGCCAAGCCAAAGAGACCACCATTCAGGGACTGCTCGAGGCCGCGCTCGAAAAGCTCTGCGCTCACCCGGTGCGCGTCTACGGCAGCGGAAGAACCGACGCCGGGGTACATGCGATAGAGCAGGTCGCGAACTTTCTCACCACCAGCGACCGCACAATCTCCGAAGTGGTCAGGGGCGGCAACGCCATGCTCCCTAAGGCCATAGCCATTGTTTCAGCCCAAGAGGTCTCTTTGGACTTCAACGCCCGCTTCAGCGCCTACGGCAAATGCTACGTATACGATTTTTTGACGGGAAACGTCAGAGATCCTCTTCAAAATAATAGAACCTGGTTCGTCGGTGAGCGTATAGACTGGACGTCGGTAAGGCAGGCCCTGGACTACCTCCCTGGAGAGAAGGACTTTAAGGCCTTTCAGAGCGCGGGTGGGGATAATTCAAAAAGCACCATTCGAACCATTTATCAAGCGGAACTCTCAGAACCCGCCGAGCGCATCAAAAGACTGACTCTGGTAGGATCCGGCTTTCTAAGACATATGGTCAGAACCATCGCCGGAACTCTTTTGGCTGTGGGTCGAAATCGTTTGAGTCCGAAGGACCTTTCGACCATAATCGACTCCAAAAATCGCTCAGAGTCGGGAGTAGTCGCCCCGCCGCAGGGTTTGTATCTGAAAAAAGTCTACTATGAGCCTTTTAACCAAAATGAGCCTTTATGAGTCATTGAGCGGGCATGAAGATCAAAAACTCAGCGCCTAAGCAGGCTTCGGTTCAAGCTTAGGCTAATGCCAATGTTGATGCCAAGGCTAAGACTAATGTTAAGGCTAAGACTAATGCTAATGCTAAGGCTAAGGCCATGGCCAATGCCAATGTTAATGCCAAGGCCAATGTTAAGGCCAATGCCAAGGCCAAGGCGACTAAAAGCATCAGCCGCGTCAGGCTCGACAAGACGCAAGCGACAGCGCTGACTGATGCTAAAACTCCAGTCGATGCTAATACTTCAACTGAAGCTAAAACTCCAGCAGACGCTAAAACTCCAGCCGAAAAAGTTATAGGCCAGTCGATATTTTTTCAGGGTTTGGATGATGAATTGCTGGCCAAGCTTGCCCAACTGGCTCGGTGGAAGAGTTTTAAGGCAAAAGAGACCATCTTTTCGGCCCAAGACAAGGTAATCGGCTTTTACTTGGTGGCCAGCGGTCTTGTTCGGATATATCTAACCGAACCGAAGGGAAGAGAGCGGACGGTCCATTTGTGCGGCGAGGGCATCGTCTTTGGGGAAGCGGCCGTCTTTTTGCATGACGGCTATCCCGCCTCGGCTGAAGCGGTGGCGGATAGTAAAGTTCTTTTGTTCAGCGTTAAAGAATTCAAAGAGCTGTTGACCAAAAATCCTGACGTCTCGCTGGCCATAATCGGTATTCTTGCTCAGAGACTTAATCATTTTAGAGCCATAGTGGAATCCTCCCTAAAAGAACTGTTGCCGAGACTTGCCGAGAGCCTGCTGTCTTTGAAAGATGACGACGGCAAGGTCAAACTTCCTACGACTAAAACGCAGATGGCCGCAAGGTTGGGAACTACCGCCGAGAGCTTATCCAGAGCTTTAAGGAGACTTAAAAGCGCTGGGCTGATCGCTGAATCGAAACCATATTTGGTCATAGTCGATCGTAGCGGTCTAAACGATGTGGCCGAAGGCTTGCGGACTGTTTGAGGAGCTTGGCGAGGAACTGCGTGAAGAACTGTGAGAGAAAATGGGTGATTAATCGGGCGAGAAGCTGCGAGAGAAACCTTGAGAGAACCTATGAGAGAAAATTAGGCGAGGAATTGTCATTGAAAGAAAACCGACGACAAATCATTTCTTTTAGAACCAGGGCTATTTTAGCGGCCATGGTCTTGTTTATGTCGGCTGCGGCCTTATCGTGCTCGCCGATAGCCTGGGTTAAAGATTTCGTCGGCATAGGAAGCGCTCCTGTTTCCGCTCCTCGTCCAAGCGAATCCATAGGAGAGATTAAACCCGCAGGCGAAGATCAGTTTCTATCAGGAGATTTTAAAAGCGCGAAAGAGCCATTGCTTAACGCCGGCCAAAACGGGAGCTTGAGAGCTTTATTTTTCCTTAGGATCATCGTTGAATACGGGCTGGACGGCCAGGCCCCGGATCCTGAGCAGGCCTCCAGGATCCTTACCGCTCTGGCCAACTCGAAAGAGCGCTTGACTCAGTTGGCCCTCTACGGCCCAGAGGAAAGCAAACCCATCTATACGACGGCTTTGGCCCATTTATACTTTAAAAGCTATTTCGCCCCTCTGCCGGATTACGGCGTAGCCGTCACCCTTGCCCGCAGAGCCGCCGCTTCTGAATTTACGCCGGCGATGAACCTTGCGGCCGCCATCATCTTGACCCCTCAAGCGACGCAGGCCACTGAAAAATTATTGGGAGGGGGACCCTCCGAGGCATTCTCTTTGATCCAAAGGGCGGCGGAGATCGGCGATGTTTTAGCCATGGCGAACTTAAGCTATCTCTACCGCTCGGGCATCGGCGCAATCAAAGATGACCTTATTGCCGCCAGCTGGGCTCGTCGCGCCGCGACTAAAGAGCAGACCACAGCCAGATGTTTGAATGATTTAGGCTATTTTCATCAGCTGGGCTTTGGGGTAAGTCAAGATAAACAAGAAGCGGCCCGTTGGTACAAACTGGCTGCGGATAGACATTACCCGCCTGCCGCCGCCAACGCCGCTTCGCTTGACGCCAAAGAACCTACGCCGCCTTCAGTCTTCGACGGCCTGGAATTTTGAGCAAACAGCATTTTGAGCAAATAAAATTTAGATCAAGCAGCATTGAAATCAAATAGAATTTAGAACAAGCGGAGCTGCGATCAGGCGAAGATATGCTCTTTGGAGCCGAATTCGCTCACGCCAGGGCAATAATGCCGTTTCACGGCGATAGAAGCGCGGTCGACTCGGTTAATTAGCTTTCTTTCTGGCTTTTTTCGCCTGTCCTTCGACATGAGTAAATCTGCCGGTAGCCCGGCGAAGGTCGTCGGCCTTATCAGCACAGCCTTTTTGAGCAAAAATCTGGGCCAAGTGTTTAGCGGCCTTCAAACGACTTTTAACGACAGGTTTTCCCTCAAGAGAGCAGATGGATTCATAAAGCTTTTCAGCCTCTTCCAACGATCCCCAATCAGCGGTCTGATATATCTTCATCAAACTAGCTCCCGCTTGGCCGAGGCTAGAGTTGAACTCTTGGTGAATATCCATTTCAACTACGCTGTAGTAGACCTCTTTAGCTTGCTCAAACTCTCCAGCGGCGGCAAAGGCCGTAATGACCTTGGAAGCGACTCTCGCCAAAGAGGCCACAAATATGCTTTTAGGCTCAAAGGATTTGATGTCGTTATAAATTCGCAAGATAAGCTGATGGTGTTTTTTGGAACTTAAAAGACATATCAACTGTTCAGCCAGAAGACCTTTGAGAAAGTTTACCTGAGTGGGGTTTTTGAGTTCATCGTAAGATTCGTACAATTTAACGGCGGAATTGACGTTGTTTTTGAGAAGAGCCAGAACAAGCACTTTAGCGGCGGATTTGGAGACGTAATTCA
Organism: Deltaproteobacteria bacterium; assembly: GCA_031269135.1. Taxonomy (GTDB): domain Bacteria; phylum Desulfobacterota; class Desulfarculia; order Adiutricales; family Adiutricaceae; genus JAISZP01. Next base: position 3,659 of record JAISZP010000146.1, read on the forward strand.
TGACGTCGTCTCTGCCGTCGACGAGAGGCACCATCTTATAGTGGACATATTCGGCCTCTTTGAGCAGTTGACTCATCACAAAGGCCCCTACAAGATTTAAGCAACATTGCGATAGGATCCCCAGCAGATCGGAAACCTTCTCAAAGTCGTT
>JAISZP010000151.1 GCA_031269135.1 Deltaproteobacteria bacterium
AAACAACACCTTGTCGCCCTCCTTGAGCCTCAAAGCGCGGCGTATCTCAACGGGTACGGTAATCTGTCCGTTTGCGGACACTCTTGCCAAATTCATGACAACCTCCAATCTCAAGAATTCTTGAGGTCATGGCGTCAGTATACGCCCAAACGGCGAAAAAGAAAACCGTTAAATCAAAATCGTCGTAAACAGAGAGGTAAATCAAAATGGCATACAGCAAAGCAATTCGGCGCCTCAAGACTGTTCATCAATCGGACGAAGCGACGCGACCCAAGATGCAACAAAACCATGTGGTCCTGTAGAAGGTCCACATGGTCGTCGGTTAGGTTTGGAATTTTGAAGTGATTCTCACATCATGCTGGGGTATGATCGTAATGCTGAAGTTGATGACCGTTTTGAACTTCTCGCGCGTCTTGGCCAAGGAGAATGTCGATAAGGACCAAGGGCAGGAATCGACCTCAATCGGCGGCAGTTTGCCTCTCCAGTCGAAAGCTCATAAAAAGGTCGGCAAGGCGGCATTCCGGAGCCATTGATAAGCCCGAAAACTCTGATCGTGCATAGCTGTTCTTACTCTCCACAAATCACTGAGCAAACATCATCATTATTGTCATAACTTGTAAAACGACCAAAAGGAGCATAACTCATGAAAATTATTGAAAAAACGGTTGAAATACCTAAAGATAGACATTTAAAGTTGGACTTGGAGCTTCCTAGCGAAACACCACTTGGTGAGGTTAACATTCAATTGACTATCATACCAACTGTTACACCTGAACAAGCATGGGCGAACTTACGTGAAATCGCTGGCATATTGAAGGATGATCCAGCATTTCAAGGCAATTCTGTTGAGATTCAAAGTAAAATGCGGGATGAATAATTGTTTGTTACTTGACACTAATATTTTAATTGATCTTTTGACTAATACTCTACAATTTGAAACTATTAAAACTATTTTTCCTGGACATCTTCCATACGCCAGCTTTATGACAAGGGTAGAACTACTATCATATCATAAAACATCAGCTTCAAGAGAAATTGCAACAAATTTAATTTTAAAAAAATATTAATTATACCTTATAGTCATCATATTGAAAATATGGCAATTGCTTTAAGACGAAATTACCTGTTGAAAATTCCAGATGCTTTTATTGTTGCTACAGAACATCGTATAAACGGTATTTTAATAACTAATGATAAAAAATTACTTTCGATAAAATGGCCTGGCCTTAAAGCTGTTTCGCTCTTAGAATAGAATAAGTTTTAGTTTTAGTTTTATACATAAAAAAGCAACCATGCGCGATCAGGGTACGACACAGTACCCCCTGGTCTGAGGCTAGACCCAGTACTGTTCACTTGACAAAATTTATGAAATATCACCTCTTCCCTCAAAGCTGAAACACAAGCATCAAGCGGCTAAAAGGCGGCATACTTTTATTGGTGAAATTAAAAAAAAATCGGCGCCAAAAGTGGCGCCCTTTTTAGTGGTGATAACCAAGTAGTCCCCAAAACGTTGATTGAAGAATCTCTGACCGTGACGAACCTGGACTCCCAAAGGATTCGACTGTTTCCAGCCGGCGCCGTCGTTTATTTCGTCATGGCCATGTCGATGTTTCGCAAGGACCCTTTGGAGGAAATCGTCAGTCTCTTTTCCGAATCGGCCCGACATCTTGCCGGACGAAGATCGAATCTGCAATCGCCGGGAAAAACGGCGATATCTCAAGCCAGGAGCAAAATGGGGTCGGAGTCCATGCGCCTGATGGCGAACAAGGTTTTGAAGCCGATCGCCCCCCGATTTTCAAGGCACCTGGCATAAAGGACTGCGATTGACGTCAGTTGACGGGACCTGTTTCGATATGCCGGATGAGGCTGAGAACGCCTCCTATTTCAGCTGCCCGAGCCGATAACAGGCCGAAAGGCATTTCCTCAAGCCAGGGTTCTCGCCTTGGTGGAGACGGGAACCCATGTGGTCACGGCGGCTGAGATTGCCCCATATGGAATCGGTGACCAAACCCTTGCCAAGCCACGAACAAACATGACCAAGCCAAGACCAATCCCTGACCATGAAGTTGATTGAGAGAGATCAGTAAAAAAAATAGGGCCTACTTGAGCTGATGATTTCAATAGTGGAACCGCCGACAAAATGATCCCGACCGCAACTGCGCCGGCCTTAGCCTCCAATCTTTCACTTCCGTCCGTCCTATGAGTTTGGTCCTTCAGCACTATCGAGTTTTTGCTGGACTTAATTTCTTATCAGCGGCTCTGTTGATTGCAGCCCGATTAAGTCATTCGCCAAGACGCCGACGGCGAAACAATCAAAACCAGATTCAAAATAAAAATCTAAATACTAAACCCAAAATCAAAACAGAAATACAAAACCCAGAATCAAAACTTAAAAATGCTTAAACCAAACTAACGGCTCAAGCGCGGGAGAAATCCGCCATCGCGACGTTTCCATAGGCCTCAAAATCAATATCGCGCATCAATGCCTCGCATCAATATCGCGCGCAAGCAAAAACCCCATCTACGAAAGTAAATGGGGTTTTGCTTGCGAGAGGTCATGCTGAAGGTTGTTTCAGGCCTAAAGCTGTTTCAGGCTGAAGGCGATTGCGTCGGCGGATCGTCTATTCCAGCAATCCCTTTTCCAAATCCTCGGGGTCGAGACTAAAGCCCATGTCCATAACCTCGCGCCACCAAAGGGTTCCACTGATGAATCCTTCCGACGATTCGTCGCGGTGGACGAAGTTCAGAACCTGGTTGGCGCTGTTGTCTCCGTAGTCCGTCCCTGAGGTGGTCTTGATGACCCAGGCCTCGGTGGCTTGACCGCGGCCGGCATCCAGGTAGCCGGTTATCTGATCTTCGTCATTGACTCCGCCTTTGATGGGATTGGTCGGTTTGTCGAAGCCGAGTCCGGACATGTATGGGGCGGGAATGCCGGTGAAGGTGTCGGCCAGCATCAAGAAGGAATTGCCTTCAGGACTGCAGAAGTCGTTGGACGGCTCATAAGTGGTCACGACCATAATCGAGCGGCCGTTGGGCAAGGCGTCGATCTTGGGCTGGGTCAAGATCATCTCATACTTGCTGGTGGTGTAGTTGGGGTTGATGTAAGCCCAGGTGTTGAGTTTGCGCTTATAGCCCAAATATTCGTCGCCTCTCATCCAGGTAAGAATCTGCTCATAGTTTTCGGTGCTTGCGCCGTTATAGCCAGTGACAGTCCCGTCAGGGAACACTCTTGCGCTGGAAACGTCGGCCAACTTGCGGCTGTTGGTCTCCACGACTTGACCATAGGTCAACACGCCGTTGGACATAGGTTCTTTGATGCCGAAGAGGTACTGCACATGGTTGGCTTGGCAAGCGTTTTTAAGAGCGGTAGTGGCCAGCCCATCGCAAGCCGGGGCCGAATCCTTTTCGCTCCAAAGCTTGCCCGTTCCAAAGACCACCCACAGGTTTCCCACCGCGTCGAAGGTGGCGTTGACGGCGCCCGTCACAGGTCGATCAGGGTTATAGAAGGTGGTAAGCTTCCAATTGGACACCCCGGTCGGATTTCCGTAGGAATCGACCATCTGCAGGCGCATCAGCGCGCCGCTGTCGAGAATATTGTTCGTACGGCTTTGAGTCAAGCCGAAGTAGACGGTGTTGTTGTGCCAGTATTCAATCTCGCCGACGTTCTCGCCGCGTAGGATTAGTTTATCGCTGCCGGGTCCGACGGCGGCAGGCACAAAAGAATTGTTGAAAAAACTATTCTCCAAAACGTTCGCGCCTGAAACTCCCTCGTTGGTTTCCCCGCCAAGTTCGCGTTGGAGCGCTCCGGTATAGGCGTTTAAGACGAAGAGTCTCGCGGTTTGGTTGCTGTAGCCTTCATAGGCGATTTGACCGTTATCTATCGGGGCCATGACGGTCGTGGTCACTCCGCCCTCGGTTATCTGTCTTTCGACGTCGGAAGTGGGGCCGCTTCCTATGACGATGTGCCAGCCGTCTAAACTAGACACCACGGCGGGTTTGTTGATTGGAAGGCCCATGTTCGGATGAGAGAATCTCCAAAGCAACGTGGGAGGAACTTCGGGATTGGTGATGTCGAGTGCGAAATATTCCGAATAAAGAAAACGGGTGGGAGCGCTTGGGTAGTCGAGTTCGATGCTCCTTCCGCCAAGTCGCAGGCCCATCACCAAAATCGTCTTCCACGTGCCGGGAGTCCAACTGCCGCTGGCTAAAGAGTAAGTGGAGCTGGAGGTGTTTCTGATGTCCACAATCATCGGCTCTAAATCGACGTAGTAAGAGTGAGAGTAAGCTGGATCGGTCATCCAAGACAAGTGCGGCAACACCGAGGTGGGGATGAAGCCCCAGATTTCAGCGCCGAGATCGTGAGCGGTGCTGGGATTTCCGAAAAAGCTGGTCTTGGCGTAGCCGATGGTGCCGTCCTCAAGAGAGCCGTAGTAGCCAAGGTTGACGGCATGGAGAATTCCGTCGTTGGACCCGAAATAAGTGACTATCCTGCGTCCCAGAGTTCCTCCGTCGGAAATGGCTCCTTTTTTAAACTGAGAGTAAGAGTAATCTCCGTAGATGAGATCGTAGCCGCCTACAGGTTCTCCGACGATGGTGGGTTTGGAGTTGATCACGTCGCCCATCCGCCAGGTTATCTTGGTGGTCGGAGTGTTTTCCCACGGCGAGCAGGCCTTGCGGGAACGCCAGCCGGGGATTTCGACGCCGGTCACGAACCGTATGAGAGAAGTCGCGATTTCATTGCGGTCGGGCGGGTTGTTCGGGTTAGGCAACGTAGCCGTATAAGTGTCGCTGGGAGTCCAGGTCCCGTCGTCTCCCGGATTTAAAGAGGCCCTTATGAGAGACGGGGCGTTGATGTCGTAGACGAAATTATTGATGGCGTTCACTATGCCGACCGCCGTGGTGCGGCCTACCCGCATCTTCAGTCCGCTGCCTGAGGCCACGACGACGACTTGGCCGGCCGTCAATGAAGTAGTGATCTCTATCGAGAGCGTTGTGGCCGAATGCGGAGGCTTGCCTACCGCAGAGAAGTGAATCTGCTTGCAAGCCGCCTTGTCGGGACCGCAGGAGTTGGAGGTGACGAGATCGCAAGTCCCCCAAGACCTAGGCGCTCCGAGGGTGTAGCCCTGCACCAGGTAAGGGAGCAAACTATCTTTATTGGTTTGATTGAACAGGTAGCCGCTGAGCGGTACGGCTGAGGCGAAGCCGGCATACACGTCGGGAGTCGCTCCGGTGTAGGCGTAGAGGGTTCTCGAGTTTTCAGGGTCGGCCATCTCGGCCAAGTTCTGGCTGGTGTCCCAGACGGACCGCAGACCGTACATGTTGTCGACCACCCGGTTGTATGGGGTAAGCACATTGGTCCCTTTTTCGTCGGCCCATAAGGTGATTTTCGACTTGACGGAATCGGCTTGATTCTCGAAGCGGACGACCAAATCGCCGCTGCCCTCCTCTCCTGGGATCTTGGTTATGACGTCAAGCTTGCCGTTATAGTTCGTGTCCTCGCGCAGGTGTCCCCATTGATCAAGAAATAGACTGTAGACGTTGCCCACCCACTTGATTTTGGTTTGTTTCTCGGCGACTATGCCTTCGTCCATGGAATGGATGAATTCAGGAACATAAGAGGTTTGAAGGGCCAAACCTCCGCCGAGAACCGAAGTGACCGAGTCGGATGTGGCGGTGATGGCGTCCCCCGATCTGGAGATGCGGTCGAAGGCCGCTCCCAGTTTTTCGGGAAGTTCGCTTAAGTTGGCCACTTCGAAGTAGTTGTCGGGACTTCCGGGTTTTAAAGTGTCCCATTCGCCCGGATCGGGTTTGCCGTTGCCGTTCAAATCCTTGTAGCCGCCGTATTTCGCCGCCAACCACAAGGGGTTGGGAAG